>NZ_JBDGML010000063.1:0-33651 GCF_057655195.1 Arthrobacter sp. Soil_N43 | reverse complement strand
CCGCCCGCCGTCCGAGCTGGTGGTTCAGGTCCAGGAGCGTGTCCCCGTGGCGCTCGTGAAGCGCGGCGCTGAGTACCTGCTGGTGGACGTGGAAGGGGTGCGCCTCACCGCCACGGCCGATCCTGCCAACGTGAAGCTGCCGGTCATCGACGGCGGCGCCGGGGCGATCGGCAAGGACCTCTTCCAAGCAACCACCGCCGTGCTGGGCGCCCTGCCGGCCACCGTTCTTGCCAAGCTCTCGAACGCTTCCGCCAAGTCCGTGGACGCGGTTCAACTGAAGCTGGTGGACGGCCAGACCATCATCTGGGGCAACGAAAGCGAGAAGGAACTGAAGGCACGGGTTTTGGAGGCGCTGCTGAAGGTTCCCGCGGACCCGGCCAATCCAGTCAACGTTTACGATGTCAGCGTGCCGCGCCACCCCGTGACGCGCTGATTCCGTGACTTGCTGACACGCCGTATTTCGGGGTGATTAGTACGACACGCTGCCTCGGTTATTGAATGTACGAAGCATAGGAAATAGCGTCACAGACATGAGTTACTTGACATAACTATAACCTTCAACTCGAAGGTTAAGGTTCAAAGCTTCAAGCTCGACTCCATCAGATTTCGCAATAGGACACGAACAAGGGACACGTAACGTGGCAGCTCCGCAGAATTACTTGGCCGTCATCAAGGTCGTCGGCATCGGCGGCGGTGGCGTGAACGCAGTCAACCGCATGATCGAGGTGGGTCTCCGCGGTGTCGAATTCATCGCGATAAACACCGATGCCCAGGCGCTGCTGATGAGCGATGCCGACGTCAAGCTTGACGTCGGACGGGAACTGACGCGCGGGCTTGGTGCAGGAGCCAACCCCGAGGTCGGCAAGCAGGCTGCCGAGGACCACGCTGACGAGATCGAGGAAGTGCTTCGCGGTGCCGACATGGTCTTCGTGACCGCCGGCGAGGGCGGTGGCACCGGCACCGGCGGTGCGCCGGTCGTGGCACGCATCGCCCGCTCCCTGGGTGCCCTGACCATCGGTGTCGTGACGCGCCCATTCACGTTTGAAGGGCGCCGCCGCGCGGGCTCCGCAGAGGCCGGCATTGACGCTCTGCGCGACGAAGTTGACACCCTGATCGTCATTCCCAACGACCGTCTGCTGTCCATCAGTGACCGCAACGTCTCGGTCCTGGACGCCTTCCGTTCCGCCGACCAGGTCCTGCTGTCCGGTGTCCAGGGCATCACCGACCTGATCACCACCCCCGGCCTGATCAACCTCGACTTCGCCGACGTCAAGTCCGTCATGCAGGGCGCGGGTTCAGCCCTGATGGGCATCGGTTCCGCCCGTGGTGAGGACCGGGCTGTCAAGGCTGCCGAACTTGCCATCGCTTCGCCGCTGCTCGAGGCGTCCATCGACGGCGCGCACGGCGTGCTGCTCTCGATCCAGGGCGGTTCCGACCTTGGGCTGTTCGAGATCAACGAGGCCGCCCGCCTCGTCCAGGAAGTGGCACACCCCGAAGCCAACATCATCTTCGGTGCCGTGATCGACGACGCCCTCGGGGACGAGGCCCGCGTAACCGTGATCGCCGCCGGCTTTGACGACGTCAAGGCCACATCGCCGTCCATGGACCAGTCGCAGCCGCAGGCCGCCCCGCAGCGTCCGGCGGTACCGGCATCCGCTCCGTCCAGTCCGGCGCCGTCGGCCAGCCAGCAGCAGGTCCACGTCCAGCCGGTGCATGCCGGAGTCGGGGCTGCCGGTCTGGGCAGCTGGGGCCAGCAGCGCCAGTCTGCGGTCCCCGCAGACTCGGGGTTCGACGTCGACCTTCCGTCGGTCGTGGAGCCGGACCTCTCCGGCGGCCGCTCGGATGACCTGGACGTTCCGGACTTCCTGAAGTAGGCGCCCTTCCTTAGCAGTCGGACGCCGGACGGCACTGCCGTCCGGCGTCCCCTGCTGAAGCTCTCCTGATTGTTGGTGTTTTTGATTGCTGTCGGTGTTCTGATTGTTTCTGTGGCGTGCTGAAGTCCTGCCAGGGGTGTCTGTGGCGTTCACGGACACCGGGGCAGGCAACCTTGCCCTGCACGTGGGCGATGACGCACCGTCCGTCATGCGCCGCCGCGAAGAACTGGACGCAGCGGCTGGCATTGCGCCCCGCCGGTTCCAGTACATGAACCAGGTCCACGGAAACCACGTGGCCTTGGTGGACTCTGTGACTGTAGCCCCCACTGCTGATGCGATGGTGTCCCGCACGCAGCCCCTGGCGGTCATGGTTGCGGACTGCATTCCGATGGTGCTGGTGGGCGACACCGGCGGCGCCGGCCCGGTGCTGGGCGTGGCTCACGCGGGACGTCCGGGACTGGCCTCGGGGGTGATCCCGGCGGCGGTTGACCGGATGCGGGCGCAGGGCGCGGGGGACATCCGCGCCTGGCTGGGCCCGTCAATCTGCGGCCAATGCTACGAGGTTCCGGCCGAGTTGCGGGATGACGTTGCCGCAACCGTGCCGTCTGCCTGGTCCACCACTAGCTGGGGAACGCCCGCACTTGACCTGCCGCGCGGTGCCGCACGCCAGCTCGAATCCCTGGGTGTGCCGGTCGAATACCGCGGACCCTGCACCCTGGAGACCGAAGAACTCTACTCTTATCGCCGGGACCGCCTGTCAGGGCGGTTCGCGGGATTGGTATGGTCCCATGAATGAGGCATTAGCGCCGGATGCGGACGCCCGGACGCACGAGCTGAAGCGGCGGCTGGACGCCGTGCAGCTCCGGATCACAGATGCTGCCGCCGCTGCCGGCCGCACCGACGACCCGCCGCGGCTGATTGTCGTCTCCAAGTTCCATCCCGCCGACGACGTCCGCCGGCTCGCCGCACTGGGCGTGTCCGATTTCGGGGAGAACAGGGACCAGGAGGCCTCCCAAAAAGCGGATGTGCTGAGCGGGCTGGATATTCGGTGGCACTTCGTGGGCCAACTCCAAAGCAAGAAGGCCAAGACCGTGGTCAGGTATGCCCATGCCGTCCACTCCGTGGACCGTCCGCAACTCGTGGAGTCACTGGCCCGGGCGATGGCCGCAGAACAGGAGAGGTCGGGACGGGACAGCCTGGACTGTTTCATTCAGGTCAGTCTCGACGACGACCCCGCGGCGCACCGCGGCGGGGCCGCGCCTGCTGACGTTCCGCTGCTGGCCGACCAGCTGGAGGAGGCCGGGGGCCTTCGGCTGGCCGGCATCATGGCGGTGGCTCCCCTGGGGGCTGACCCCGACCGCGCGTTCGCAAAACTTGCGGACATTTCGGCGCGGCTCACGTCCAGCCACCCTGCCGCCGTCGCGATCTCCGCAGGCATGAGCCAGGACCTGGAAGCCGCCATCCGTTTCGGCGCGACACACCTCAGAATCGGCTCGGATATTCTCGGATCGCGCCCGGCGGTGCGATAGCGTCTGAGTATTGGAAGTGAATGGCGGGGATTCCAATGCTGTCAGTCTTTTTTGGGCGGCCCGCTTACGGACACGATTAGGAGTCGACCATGGCCGGCGCTCTGCGCAAGACAATGATCTATCTTGGGCTCGCCGATGGCGAAGAGCACTACGAGTCTGAGCTTTCCACCCAGCAAAAGGATGAGGACCAAATGGAGCCTGACCGCGAGGAACGCCGTGCACCGGCGCCTGTCCGCGAGGTCGTCCGTGAAGCGCCACCCGCCGCCGAAGAGGAATACCGCGCACCCGTGACACCTATTAAACGTGCGGCATCGAGCCGCGAAGAGACCACCGGACTGCGGCAGATCACCACGATCCACCCGCGCTCCTACAACGACGCCAAACTCATCGGCGAAAGCTTCCGGGACGGCATCCCCGTCATCATGAATGTCACGGACATGGGCGAGGCGGACGCGAAGCGGCTCGTGGATTTCTCTGCAGGACTGGTCTTTGGCCTCCGCGGCAGCATCGAGCGCGTCACCAACAAGGTTTTCCTGCTGTCGCCGTCGTACATTGAAGTCATCGGCGATGACAAGAAGGCCAGCGAGACCACGGCCAGCTTCTTCAACCAGAGCTGAGGCAGGCTCTCCGGATGCCAGGCAGGGACACCTGCCTGGCATCCGTGTTGAAATGGTAGTTGTGCTGAATAACGGTGCAGCACTGAAGTCAGACTTACAGGACGCCCCCGGCATCCGGAATGAACATGGAGATTTGGGTTAGCTCATGGGACTAGTATTCGGGCTCGTCTATATTGTCCTGCTGTTCATCTTCGTGGCCCTGATTGTGCGTCTCGTGTTTGACTGGGTCCAGATGTTCGCCCGTGAATGGCGGCCCCGGGGCATGGCGCTTGTGGCCGCCCATGCGGTGTACTCCGTGACGGACCCCCCGCTCAAGGTCCTGCGCCGCGTCATTCCGCCGCTGCGGCTGGGCGGCGTCTCGCTTGATCTTGGCTTCCTGGTGTTGTTCATTGCCCTCAGCATCGCGATGGCCATCGCCAGGTCCTTCGCATAGTTTCACAGCAGCTTTCAGCGCAACGGCCGCTCCCGAGGGGGAACGCGGCCTGCGCGGAGAATCTCCGGTTTGACACAACGTGTTGAATTAGAGGAACCAGACCATATTTAGGTACCGTAGTTTTGACGGCCGGAAGGCCTACTGACTAACTAGACCAACGAGGTGACCAGATGGCTTTGACGCCAGAAGACGTTGTCAACAAGCGCTTTCAGCCGACCAAGTTCCGCGAAGGCTACGACCAGGACGAAGTTGATGACTTCCTGGACGAAATCGTCGTGGAACTGCGCCGCCTGAACCAGGAAAACGACGAACTTCGCAAGAAGCTCGCCGAGGGCGGCAGCGGAACCCCCGCGGCCTCCACATCAGTGGCACCTGTCGTTGAGAAGGTTCCCGCCCCCGCCAAGGCGGACAAGGATGAGGCGCGCGCGAAAGCCGAAGCCGAAGCAAAGGCCGCCGAGCTTGCCAAGAAGAAGGAAGCCGAGCAGGCTGCCGCTGTTGCACCACAGGCCCCCGCTGCCGGTGGTGGCGTGTCCGAGTCCGCTGCGGGCCTGCTCGCCATGGCGCAGCAGATGCACGACCGCCACGTCGCCGACGGCCAGGAGCAGCGCGACAAGATCATTGCCGAAGCACAGATCGAAGCCAGCAGCCTCGTCAACGACGCGCAGGAAAAGTCCCGCAAGATCCTCGGTGCCCTGGAGCAGCAGCGCTCGGTCCTTGAGCGCAAGGTGGAGCAGCTCCGCGGCTTCGAGCGCGACTACCGCTCGCGCCTCAAGGCTTACATCGAAGGCCAGCTGCGCGACCTGGACGCCCGCGGCTCTGTGGCAGCTCCCGAGGTCGGCGAAAGCAACGCCGCCGTTTAGCACGTATTCTGAAAGCCGGTGGCTGAGGATTCCTCGGCCACCGGCTTTTGTGATTAACAAGAACGTTTCCCGAATGAAAGCACCATGACTGACGAACTCGCCGCCGACGCAGCCCATCCAGCCACTCCGCGCCCGCGGCCACGCCGGGCGGCCCTCCTCTCCCTGTTCGCCGGGCTGGCTGTCTTCGCGTACCTGTTCGATCAGCTCACCAAACTGTGGGTGACGGGCACCATGGTGGAGGGGGAACGGATCCCGGTGCTGCCGCCGCTGCTGCACTGGTACTACATCCGCAATTCCGGCGCCGCCTTTTCCATTGGTGAGAACGTGACGTGGGTTTTCACCATCATCATGGTGGCTGTCTCCGTCGCCATTGTGTTCCAGCTGCGCCGGCTGGGCTCGGCCTGGTGGGCAGTGGCGCTGGGCCTGCTGTTCGGCGGAGCCCTTGGCAACCTGACGGACCGGCTCTTCCGCGAGCCGTCCTTCGCCATGGGCCACGTGGTCGACTTCATCCAGCTGCCCAACTTCGCGATCTTCAACATCGCGGACTCGGCCGTTGTGTCCTCGGTGGTCATTATCTGCCTGCTCACGCTGCGCGGCATCGCACTGGATGGCACGCGCCACACGGCAGCCAAGCGGGACGGGGGCAAGGATGTCTGAACGGGTGGTGGTGCCAGAGGAGCTGGACGGCAGCCGGGTGGACGCCGGGCTGGCCAAGCTGATGGGCGTGTCCCGCTCGCAGGCGGCAGTGCTCATTGCCGAAGGCAATGTCCTCAGCGGCGGCAAAAAGGTGGGCAAGTCCGCCAAGCTCGCGTCGGGCACCGTGCTCCACGTGACGGTCCCGGAGCGGCGGGACCCCCTGGAAGTTGTGGAGGAAGTTGTGGAAGGCCTGAAGATACTGCTGGACGACGACGACTTTGTGGTCGTCGATAAGCCGGTAGGGGTCGCGGCCCACCCGTCTCCGGGTTGGGTTGGGCCCACCGTGGTGGGAGGGCTGGCAGGCGCCGGATACCGCGTCTCCACGTCAGGATTCGCCGAACGGGCGGGTATTGTGCACCGCCTGGACGTCGGCACGTCCGGCGTCATGGTGGTCGCCAAGACGGAGCGGGCTTACACGGCACTCAAGCGCGCCTTCAAGGAACGCACCGTGGACAAGGTCTACCACGCCGTGGTCCAGGGACTTCCGGACCCCCTGCAGGGCACCATTGACGCGCCGATCGGCCGCCACCCGGACCACGACTGGCGCTTCGCCGTCATCGAAGACGGCCGGCCGTCGGTGACCCACTACGAGGTCCTTGAGGCCTACGGAAAAGCCAGCCTGGTGGAAGTGCACCTGGAGACGGGCAGGACGCACCAAATCCGGGTCCACTTCGCAGCGCTGCGGCACCCGTGTGCCGGTGACCTCACCTACGGCGCCGACCCGCGGCTGGCCGCAACCCTCGGCCTGACCCGGCAGTGGCTCCACGCCCGGCAGCTTGGCTTCGACCACCCGAGGACCGGGGAACGCGTGACCGTCACCAGCGAATACCCCGAGGATCTGGCCTACGCGCTGGAAGTCCTGGAGTCCGGCAAGGCCTGACCGCCGGTGTGGTCGCGGTGAATGTCTGAGGGAGACCACTAGAATGGTTCGGTGACTTCCAGCAATGACTCGTTCGTCCATCTTCACACCCACACCGAGTACTCCATGCTGGACGGCGCCGCCCGGCTCGGTGAACTGTTCGACGAAACCGAGCGGCTCGGGATGCCGGCCCTGGCCACCACAGACCACGGCTATCTTTTCGGCGCCTTCGACTTCTGGAAAAAGGCCACGGACAAGGGCATCAAGCCCATCATCGGCGTGGAAGCCTATGTGACTCCCGGCACCGCGCGCGGCGACAAAACGCGCGTCCGCTGGGGCGATGAAAGCCAGCGCAAGGACGACATCTCCGGCGGCGGCTCCTACACCCACATGACGCTCCTGAGCTACAACAACGTTGGCATGCGCAACCTGTTCCGGGCCTCGTCGATCGCCTCCCTGGATTCGGTCTTCGGCAAATGGCCCCGGCTGGACCGCGAGCTGCTCAACACGTACTCCGAGGGGCTCATCGCCACCACGGGCTGCCCCTCCGGTGAGGTCCAGACCCGGCTGCGGCTCGGCCAGTACCGCGAGGCACTCGAGGCGGCCGCGGAGTTCCGCGACATCTTCGGGGCGGAGAACTACTTCTGCGAACTCATGGACCACGGCCTCGACATCGAACGGCGCGTCACGGGCGATCTGCTGCGGCTCGCCAAGGAGCTCAATCTCCCGCTCGTCGCCACCAACGACCTGCACTACACGCACCAGCACGACGCCAAAGCACACGAGGCACTGCTGGCCATCCAGTCCGGATCCACGCTGCTCGAGCCCACGTACGACAATGGCGGCTCCCGCTTCGCCTTCTCCGGCAGCGGCTACTACCTGAAGTCACCACAGGAAATGCGGGAACTCTTCCGCGACCACCCCGAGGCGTGCGACAACACGCTCCTGATCGCCGAGCGCTGCGAAGTGTCGTTCAACACCGGCGCCAACTACATGCCCCGGTTCCCCTGCCCGGAAGGGGAGGACGAAACGTCCTGGCTGGTCAAGGAAGTCGACAAGGGACTCCATTACCGCTACCCCCAGGGCATCCCGGACAAGGTCCGCAAACAGGCCGACTATGAGCTGGACGTCATCACGTCCATGGGCTTCCCGGGCTACTTCCTCGTGGTGGCCGACTTCATCAACTGGGCCAAGAACAACGGCATCCGGGTAGGTCCCGGACGTGGCTCGGGTGCAGGCTCCATGGTGGCGTATGCCATGCGCATCACCGACCTTGATCCGCTGCACCACGGCCTGATCTTCGAGCGCTTCCTCAACCCGGACCGCGTCTCCATGCCTGACTTCGACGTCGACTTCGATGACCGGCGCCGCTCCGAAGTGATCGACTACGTCACGCGCAAGTACGGCGACGAACGTGTGGCGATGATCGTCACCTACGGCACCATCAAGACCAAGCAGGCCCTCAAGGACTCCTCGCGCGTGCTGGGCTACCCCTTCAGCATGGGCGAGACGCTGACCAAGGCGCTGCCGCCGGCCGTGATGGCCAAGGACATTCCGCTCGCCGACATCCAGAACAAGGACGCCAAGCGCTACAGCGAGGCCGGTGATTTCCGCCAGCTGATCAGCACCGACCCCGAGGCTGCCAAGGTTTTCGAGACTGCACTGGGCATCGAGGGCCTGAAGCGGCAGTGGGGCGTGCACGCCGCAGGCGTCATCATGTCCTCGGACCCCATCATCGACGTGATCCCGATCATGCGCCGCTTCCAGGACGGCCAGGTCATCACCCAGTTCGACTACCCGACCTCTGAGGGCCTCGGCCTGATCAAGATGGACTTCCTCGGGCTGCGGAACCTGACGATCATTTCGGACGCCCTGGAAAACATCAAGATGAACCGCGGCATCGACCTGGACCTCGAAACCCTGGAACTTGACGACACCGCGTCCTACGAGCTGCTGGCCAGGGGCGACACCCTCGGCGTCTTCCAGCTCGACGGCGGACCCATGCGGTCGCTGCTCAAGCTGATGAAGCCCGACAACTTCGAAGACATCTCCGCCGTGCTCGCCCTCTACCGGCCCGGCCCGATGGGCGCCAACGCGCACACCGACTACGCGCTGCGCAAGAACAAGATCCAGGAAGTCATCCCCATCCACCCGGAGCTCGAAGAACCGCTCTCCGAAATCCTGGGCGGGACCTACGGCCTGATCGTGTACCAGGAGCAGGTTATGGCCGTGGCGCAGAAGCTCGCCGGCTATACCCTCGGCCAGGCCGACATCCTGCGCCGCGCCATGGGCAAGAAGAAGAAATCCGAGCTGGACAAGCAGTTCGCGGGCTTCTCCCAGGGCATGCAGGACAACGGCTACTCGATGGAAGCCGTCAAGACGCTCTGGGACATCCTGCTGCCGTTCTCCGACTACGCCTTCAACAAGGCACACTCGGCCGCCTACGGAGTGATTTCCTACTGGACCGCCTACCTGAAGGCCCACTATGCGCCCGAGTACATGGCCGCCCTGTTGACCTCGGTCGGAGACGACAAGGACAAGTCGGCGATTTACCTGAACGAATGCCGGCGCATGGGCATCACCGTGCTCCCTCCCGACGTCAACGAGTCAGCACTTAACTTCACCCCTGTGGGCAACGACATCCGCTTCGGGATGGGCGCCATCCGCAACGTCGGCGTCAACGCCGTGGAAGCCATGGTGGCCGCGCGGGAGAGCGAGGGCGCCTACACGTCCTTCAAGGATTACCTCATGAAGGTCCCGGCCGTGGTGTGCAACAAGCGCACCGTGGAATCCCTGATCAAGGCAGGTGCGTTCGACTCGCTGGGCCACCACCGGCGCGCGCTTGCCATGATCCACGAAGAGGCCATCGACTCGGTCATTACCCTCAAGCGCAATGAGGCGATCGGCCAGTTCGATCTCTTCGCCGGTTTCGATGAGGCCGAATCGGAGGCGTCCCTGAGCATCGAGATTCCCGACCTTCCCGAATGGGAAAAGAAGGACAAGCTCTCGTTCGAACGCGACATGCTCGGACTGTACGTCTCGGACCACCCGCTGCAGGGCCTTGAAGGGCTCCTGAGCCAGCACGCCGACCAGTCCATCACCTCGATCATCGCCGAGGACGGCCCGCACGACGGCGCGATCGTCACGATTTCCGGCATGATCACCTCGCTCAGCCGCAGGATCGCCAAGGCCAGCGGCAACGCTTACGCCAGGGCGGAGATCGAGGACCTCGGCGGTTCCATGGAAGTGATGTTCTTCGGACAGGTGTACGGCCCCATCGCCTCGGTTCTGGCCGAGGACCTCATCGTGGTGGTCAAGGGCCGCCTGCAACGGCGCGACGACGGCGCCGTCACCTTGAACTGCATGGAGCTTTCCGTCCCGGACCTTAGCGAGGGGGCCAACGGCCCCATCGTGATCACGATGCCCACGCACAAGGCCACCGAGGCAGTGGTCTCGGAACTCGGGGATGTGCTGCGCAACCACCGCGGCAATTCGGAGGTGCGGATCAACCTGCAGGGCGATACGCGCGTGGAGGTCATGGGCTTGCCCGTGCACCTCCGGGTCAATCCCAACCCCTCCCTTTTCGGGGACCTCAAAGTGCTGCTTGGCCCGGCCTGCCTGGACGCCTAGATTTCGTAGTCCAGCGGCACGGGCTGGCCGTACGCGCCGGAGTGGTAGAGCAGGGGCGTGCCGTCTTCGCCCACCTGGCCTTCCACCACTTCCACGACGACCACCGCGTTGTTTTCGAAGGAGAGCCGCATCTGGATCTGCCCGATCAGCCAGCCGGCAACATCCTTGAGGATGGGGACCTCATGGGGGCCAAGAGCCCAGTGGTCCCCGGCGAAGCGCTCCTTGGTGCGGGCAAACCGGTCAGCCAGCTCCTGGTTTTCCAGGCCCAGCATGTGCACACCGATGTACGTCGTGTTGGCCACCGCCGGCCAGGAACTGGAGCTGCGCGCCATGTTGAAGGTAAAGCGCGGCGGCTTGGCGGACAGCGAGGCCACAGACGTTGCCGTGAAGCCGTACGGGACCCCGTTGTAGTTCACCGTGATGATGGCAACTCCGGCCGCATGGCGGCGGAACATTTCCTTGAACGTGCCCTCGAAGGCCGCGTCATCTGAGGCCACTGTGATCGATCTCCCTGCTGAGCTGTTGATTGCGGGCTCCTACTACAAGAGTATTGGGCTTTCGCAGCGCTGTGTGAGTCCGGCGGAGCAGCAGGGCCGTGTGCCGCAATGCCGGGGAACATTTGTTAGCGTTTCTTCATGACCCAACCAGCAGCCGCAACCCCGTCCCGCCACCAGGACGGGGCGGGCGCCGTCCGGGAACGCGGTTCGCGACGCGGTCGGCGCGGCCCCCGCAGCTGGCCGTGGACGGCAGGGATTGTTGGATCGGGCATACTCGTCGGCGTCCTGTGGTGGCTGCTTGCGCCCGGCGGCCTGAATCTCGTGTCCGGCAATGCCGCGCTGGCGTCGGGGACTAACACCGAGGTGTGGCTTCCGCGGGATCTCGTTCTGGCCGGGCTGTCCCTCCACGCGGGCTGTCTCGTGGCGGTGCTGCTGGCGGGCCGGAAGGACGGGGGATCCGGCCGCATGCTGGTGCTCTCCGTGGCGGCCAGCGGCGCCGCGGCCGTCCTGGCGTGGCAGACAGGGCTCCTGGCCGGCCTCTGGCTTGGCGGGCCCCAGGACACGTCGGACAGCGCGAGTGTCGCCTTTTCGCTGAGGTCCTACGCGGTGCTGCTCCTGTGGCCGGCAGCCGTCGCGGGAGGCTACTTCGCCATCAGTCTGCTCGAACTGCTGCACCGCCCGAGGGACGGGGGCGCGGACACCGGCGGTGTCTGAGCACGTCACCGGCACCGGTCCGTGGACGCGTAAAATGGACCGGTGACCACTTCTCCGGACAGCTCCGCACGCCCGAATTCCGCCGCCGTCGACTTCCGCACCGTAGACCTGCGGGGCCGCCGCCTGAGCCTGGCCGAGCTCCGCGGGGCCGTACCGCGTGCCCGGCACGAGACGGTGGCTGACGCAGAGCAGAAAGTCACGGACATTATTTCTGCCGTCCGGGAGCGGGGGTACGCCGCGCTGACCGAATTTGCACGCCGCTTTGACGGCGTGGAACAGGCTCATCCGCGGGTGCCCGCAGAGGCGCTGCAGTCCGCCCTGGACGGCCTGGATCCGGCAGTCCGCGCGGCCCTGGAGGAATCGATCAGCCGTGCCCGCCGCTTTGCCGACGGCCAGCGCCCAGGCGATGTCGACGTCGCCCTCGGTGACGGCGCCGTTGTCAGCCAGAAGTGGGTTCCCGTGGCGCGGGTGGGCCTGTATGTTCCCGGCGGTCTTGCCGTCTACCCGTCGTCGGTCATCATGAACGTGGTTCCTGCGCTGGCGGCCGGTGTGCAGTCCATCGCACTGGCGTCGCCGCCGCAGAAGGACTTCTCCGGGCTCCCGCACCCCACCATTCTGGCGGCCGCCGCGCTCCTCGGCATCGACGAGGTGTACGCCATCGGCGGCGCACAGGCCATCGCCGCATTTGCCTATGGAGTTCCCGGCGCCGAGGGCGAAACCGCCCTGGAGCCGGTGGACGTTGTCACCGGCCCGGGGAACATCTTCGTGGCCACTGCCAAGCGCCTCGTCAAGGGCGTTGTGGGAATCGATTCCGAGGCGGGCACTACCGAGATCGCCATTCTGGCGGACGCCACAGCACGCCCGGCCTTCGTTGCCGCGGACTTGATCAGCCAGGCCGAGCACGACCCCAAGGCAGCCTCGGTGCTGATCACGGATTCCGAGCAGCTCGCGGCCGATGTCCGCGAAGAGCTTGACCTCCAGTCCGCGGCGACCAAGCACAGCGGGCGGGTGCGTGAGGCGTTGTCCGGCCCGCAGTCCGGCGTCGTGCTGGTGGATGACCTCGAGCAGGGCATTGCAGCCTGTGACGCCTACGCCGCAGAACACCTCGAAATCATGACGGCGGACTCTGCCGCCGTCGCCGCCCGGATCAGGAATGCGGGGGCGATCTTCGTGGGGGACTACAGCCCCGTGAGCCTTGGCGACTATTGCGCGGGCTCAAACCACGTCCTGCCCACCAGCGGAACGGCCGCCTTCTCCTCGGGGCTGAACGTGACAACTTTCCTGCGCGCGATCCAGGTCATCAACTATACGGAATCCGCCCTGGAACAGGTCAGCGGGCACATCGTCAGCCTCTCCGGGGCAGAGGACCTGCCCGCCCACGGCGACGCCGTGACAGCCCGCTTTCGGGCCGGACGCTAACCACTAGATGTAGTAATTACAGGCTTGTTATTCAGCTATATCTAGTCGTAAACTGGTTCCGGAAAGAGGAAGCGGGCAGCAAGTCCGCGCCAGATTGCTTGCCAAACCATTGCGCACCGGGGAAAGGAACGAACATGTACTGTCCGTTTTGCCGCAACCCCGACTCCCGTGTGGTGGACAGCCGCATAGCCGATGACGGTTCGGCGATCCGCCGCCGCCGGCAATGCCCGGAATGTGGCCGCCGGTTCACTACGGTCGAAACCACCAGCCTCTCCGTGATCAAACGTTCCGGCGTGGGCGAGCCGTTCAGCCGCAGCAAAGTCATCAACGGTGTCCGCAAGGCCTGCCAGGGCCGGCCGGTCAGCGAGGACGATCTGGCCATGTTGGCGCAGGAAGTCGAAGAGAACATCCGGGCCTCCGGCGCGGCTGAAATCGATGCCCATGAGGTCGGCCTCATCATCCTCGGACCCCTGCAAAAGCTGGACAAGGTTGCCTACCTTCGCTTCGCCAGTGTGTACCAGGCCTTTGAATCGCTGGAAGACTTCGAATCCGCCATCGCGCTGCTGCGCCACGAAGGCGAAGTCGAAGCCAAGCGGTCTGAAGGCAAGAGCTCTGAGAAGAGCCAGCTCTAAGCTCCGGTGGCGGCAGCGGAGGGGAAGCCGCAGCCGCCACCGGCTCCAGTGAATACAGAAGGGGGCAGACCCATGGTCTGCCGCCTTCTGCGTTCACTTTCGGTGGCGCACCACCGCAGGACTACTTCGTGAGGTCGTGCTTTACCGCAATTTCCAGGGCTGCTCCCACGATGCCTGCTTCGTTTTTCAGCTCGGCGGGGACGATGGGCGTGCGCAGCCGCAGGTGGGGCAGGTACTCGTTGGCGCGCTTGGAGATGCCGCCGCCGACGATGAAAAGTTCGGGGGAGAACAGGAACTCGACGTGCGAGAAGTAACGCTGCAGCAGCACGCTGTACTCCTCCCAGCTGAGACCGTCCCGCTCGCGGGCAACGGCGGATGCCTTGCTTTCGGCGTCGTAGCCGTCAATCTCCAAGTGGCCGAGCTCGGCGTTGGGAACGAGGTTGCCGTTGAAGATGAAGGCCGATCCGATGCCGGTGCCGAGCGTGATCACGAGGACCGTGCCGTTGATTCCCTCGCCGGCGCCGTAGCGGGCCTCGGCCAGGCCGGCTGCATCGGCGTCGTTGATGACCTCCACGGGGCGTCCCAGCCGCGCGGTCAGCAGCGCGTCGATGTCAGTGTTGATCCAGCTCTTGTCCACGTTGGCGGCGGAGTGGACCACGCCGTGCTGGATGATGCCGGGGAAGGTCACGCCCACCGGGCTGTCAGCCTCGGGGGCGTCCGGGCGCGCAGAGAGTTCTTCCACGACCTGGGCCACCACCTCCACGACGGCCGCAGGGGTGGCCGGCTGGGGCGTCGCCAGGCGGAAACGATCGCCGATCAGCTTGCCCTTCTTCAGGTCGACGATGCCGCCCTTGATGCCGGTGCCGCCGATGTCGATGCCAATCAGCGGTGCGTTCTTGCGGGTCTTTTCGTCCTTCTTGGCCAATGGGATTCCGTTCGTGGCAGGGTTGTGGGCTCGGGCAGGGCAAGGGTCGCTTGCCGGGGGAGTCAGGGGCGCGTGCAGGCCCGTGTCAGGGAAGGGTGAGGATCTCGGCGCCGGACTCGGTGACGAGCAGGGTATGTTCGAACTGTGCGGTGCGTTTGCGGTCGCGAGTCACCACGGTCCAGTCGTCGGCCCACATGTCCCATTCGATGGTGCCCAGCGTCAGCATGGGCTCGATGGTGAAGACCATACCGGCTTCGATCACAGTGTTGTAGGCAGGCGCGGCGTCGTAGTGCGGAATGATCAGGCCTGTGTGGAAGGCCTCCCCAACGCCGTGGCCGGTAAAGTCGCGGACCACCCCGTAGCCGAAGCGCTTGGCATAGGATTCGATGGCGCGGCCGATCACATTGATCTGGCGCCCCGGGGCCACGGCCTTGATGGCGCGGTTCAGCGATTCCTGGGTCCGCTCCACCAGCAGGCGCGACTCCTCGTCCACGTCCCCGACGAGAAAGGTGTAGTTCGTGTCCCCATGCACCCCGCCGATGAAGGCCGTGATGTCGATGTTGAGGATGTCGCCATCCTGGACCACGGTGCTGTCCGGAATCCCGTGGCAGATCACTTCGTTCAGCGACGAGCACAGCGACTTGGGGAATCCGCGGTAGCCGAGGGTGGAGGGATAGGCGTTGTGGTCCAGCAGGAATTCGTGGCCGACGCGGTCCAGTTCGTCCGTGGTGACCCCCGGAACAATGTGCTTTCCCACCTCGACGATGGCCTGCGCCGCGATTTTCCCGGCGATCCGGATCTTCTCAATGGTTTCGGCCGACTTCACTTCGGAGCCGGTGAACTTGGCCGGACCGGCCTTGCCAACGTACTCGGGCCGCGGGATGGACGCGGGCACCTGCCGCTGCGGGCTGATTGATCCCGGGGTCAGCGTGCCGGTGGGTGCGGTCGAGGCTAAGGAAGGCATAGATTGATCATATAAGGCAGGGCAGATTGGCATGTAAATTAATGCGGCCGGCGGGGCCACGTTGCGGTTTACGTTACGTGCATCACGCCGGGCGCGCCTTGCCGTAAACCGGAAACGAGGAACATCGATGCCCGAGTACTGGTACAACGTCAAGACCCACGAGGTAGAAGAGGACGCCTTGTCGGACTGGACCCAGCTCATCGGCCCCTACAAGACCAGGGAAGAAGCTGAGCACGCGATGGAGAAGGTCCACGCCCGCAATGAAGCGTGGGAAAAGGACGACGACGACTGACCCGCCGCGGGCCGTCCGGCTAGAACGAGTGTTCCGGTCCGGGGAACCGGCCTGAACGGACGTCGTCGCCGTACGCCTTGGCCGCGTCGCTGAGGGTGGCCCGCAGGTCCGCGTACTGTTTCACGAACTTGGCCATTTTGCCTCCGCGCAGGCCCGCCATGTCCTGCCAGACCAGGACCTGGCCGGTAGTTACGTTCCCTGCGCCGATGCCGATCGTCGGCACCGTGATGGCGGCGTCGACCGCCGCTGCCGTTTCGGCCGGCACCATTTCCATGAGCACGCTGAACGCCCCGGCGTCGGCCAGCGCCACGGCGTCGTCGATGAGCCGCTGTGCGTCATCCCCGCGGCCCTGCACACGGTAGCCTCCCAGCGAGTGTTCGCTCTGGGGCGTGAAGCCGATGTGCGCCATCACCGGGATCCCGGCCTGGACCATGGCCCGGACGGTTTCCGCGTAGAACTTGCCGCCTTCGATCTTGACGGCGTGCGCGAGGCCTTCCTTCAGGAAGCGGACACCGGTGGCCACTGCCTGCTGCGGGGACACCTCGTAGCTGCCGAACGGCAGGTCCGCGACCACCAGGGCACGCTTCGCCGACCGCGTAACGGCCCGGCACAGGGGGAGCAGCTCGTCAACGGTGACGGGGAGGCTCGTTTCATTGCCGAAAACGTTGTTCGAGGCCGAATCTCCCACCAGCAGCACCTCAATGCCGGCCTGGTCGAAGATCTCCGCGGTGTACTGCTCATAGGCCGTCAGCATCGCGAAACGCTCGCCGTTGGCTTTTGCCTGCTGAAGGTGGTGCGTGCGGACTTTGGCTATGGGCTTCCGGACAGTTCCCGACGACGGCGCTCCCGCTGCCGCAGGGCCGTTACCGTAGGGGGCGGGTACTTCTGCGGACATGCTTGCATCGGGACTGCTGCTGGAGGCCATAGGCAAGAGCGTAAACCGAGACCCGGCGCACTAGCTACCGGGCCCTGTCCCCGGACGGGTGTTTCCGGTCACAGGAATCCGCTGTCTGGTGGCTGTGCGGTGGAATTCTGCCCGCTTCCGGCCGCGGCACGTGTTAATGCTGTGTTACGCGCCGCACCTGAGCCAGCATCAGGACTGATTGCTTAGTAAAGTGATTCGTGAGCTGCCGCCGGCCTGGCTAGTACCAAGGGCCTGGTGGCATGAACGTTGACCCGGAGAAGAGGCTTCATGGACCGCCAGCAAGAGTTTGTCCTGCGCACGATCGAAGAGCGTGACGTACGGTTCGTGCGTCTCTGGTTCACCGACGTCGTGGGCTCACTCAAGTCGGTGGCCTTGGCGCCGGCTGAAGTGGAAGGCGCCTTTGAGGAAGGCCTGGGCTTCGACGGTTCCTCGATTGAGGGCCTGGCCCGCGTGTTCGAGTCCGACATGCTTGCCCAACCTGACCCGGCCACCTTCCAGATCCTGCCGTGGCGCGGTGAAACCGAGCAGACCTCCAGGATGTTCTGCGACATCCTGACGCCCGACGGTGAACCCTCGGCCGCGGATCCCCGCAACGTCCTCAAGCGCACCCTGGCGAAGGCTGCCGACATGGGCTTCACGTGCTACACGCACCCCGAAATCGAGTTTTACCTCCTGAAGTCCCAGGAGCTTGGACCGGACGGCTCGCCGATCCCCGTGGATGAAGGCGGCTACTTCGACCACGTGCCGGGCGGCGTGGCCCAGGACTTCCGCCGGACGGCGGTCACAATGCTCGAGTCCGTGGGCATCTCCGTGGAGTTCAGCCACCACGAGGCGGGCCCCGGGCAGAACGAAATCGATCTCCGCTATGCGGACGCACTGCAGACCGCGGACAACATCATGACCTTCCGCACCGTGATCAAGGAAGTGGCGCTGCAGCAGGGCACGTACGCCACGTTCATGCCCAAGCCATTCACGGCGCATCCGGGCTCCGGCATGCACACGCACTTCTCCCTGTTTGAGGGCGACACGAATGCCTTTTACGAAGCCGGATCTGAATTCCAGCTCTCCGAAACCGCCCGCCAGTTCATCGCCGGCATCCTGAAGCACGCCCCGGAATTCACGGCTGTGACCAATCAGTTCGTGAACTCCTACAAGCGCCTTTGGGGCGGGGGAGAGGCACCGAGCTACCTGAGCTGGGGCCACAACAACCGCTCGGCACTCGTGCGGGTCCCCCTCTACAAGCCCGGCAAGGGACAGTCTGCCCGGATCGAATACCGCGGCATCGACTCGGCGGCCAACCCGTACCTGGCGTACGCAGTGCTGCTGGGCGCCGGGCTCAAGGGCATCGAAGAGGGCTACCAGCTGCCGGCCGCAGCCGAGGACGACATCTGGTCGTTGAGCTCAGCGGAGCGCCGGGCGATGGGCCACGATCCGCTGCCGGCCAGCCTGCACGACGCCATCCGCAGCATGGAGGACTCCGAGCTCATGCCGCAGATCCTGGGCGAGCAGGTGTTCGAACACTTCCTGCGCAACAAGCGGGCCGAGTGGCAGGACTACCGCCTGCAGGTGACGGCCTATGAGCTGCAGCGCAACCTCGGCATCCTTTAGGCCCCGGCCTTGAGTCTGGCCCGCCGCCTCATTTCCGCCGGCTTCAGTGATCTGGAGAAGGGGGAAAGGTTCCTTGCCGCCCCCGAGCTTGAGGGCATCGACCAGGACGTGCTGTTCGCAGGGCTCCAGCTTGCCGCGAGCCCGGATGCGGCGCTGCAGTCCCTGGTCCGGCTGATCGAGAAACACCCCGACCTGAGGAAGCTTGCGGCCGCGGATACGGACACGAGCGAGCCGCTGTACCGCGTCCTGGGCGCGAGCGAGGCGCTGGGGGAGTTCCTCATCCGCCATCCGGAGCACCTCGATGCCTTCGAGGTGACGGCCAGCCCGGAACCCCTGCAGGCGGAGGCGGCCGAGCTGCGCCGGCATCTCCTGAAGTCGGTGCACGCCGACCCGAGCGCCGCGCGGCCGGTGGCGGGGATAACAGGCCCGGAAGCCTATGAGGCACTGCGCACCGCCTACCGGCGGGGCGTGGTGGACTTGGCCGTGAAGGACCTCTGCGCGGCGGACCCGCTGGACTTCATGCCGGCCGTCGGCGCCGAACTCGCCGACCTCGCCGGAGCCGCCATTGAAGCCGCCTTGGCCGTGTCCCGGGCGGAGGCGGCGGCGCAGTTCTCTGCCGAGGAGGTTGCCGAGGTCGGCCTCGCCGTGATCGGCATGGGCAAATGCGGTGCCCGCGAACTGAACTACATCTCCGACGTCGATGTCATCTACGTCGTCGAGACCGGGCAGCTGGAGGACGCCAGGGCAAGCAGCATCGGCACGGCACTCGCCTCGGGTATCTCCCGCGCCATTTCCTCGCCGGCCCGCGAGCCCGGTCTGTGGGAGGTGGACGCCAACCTCCGGCCCGAGGGCAAGTCCGGCCCGCTGGTCCGCACGCTCGACTCCCACCGCAGCTACTACGCCCGGTGGGCGGAGAGCTGGGAGTTTCAGGCCCTCCTGAAGGCCCGGACCATCGCCGGCGACGCCGAGCTGGGCGCCCGGTACGAGGACGCCGTCTGGCCCCTGGTGTGGTCTTCCGCGGGCCGGGACGGGTTTGTCGAATCCGTGCAGGCCATGCGCCGCCGTGTGACGGAGCATATTCCGGCCGCCGAGGAGCAGCGCCAGATCAAGCTCGGCCGGGGCGGACTGCGGGACGTGGAGTTCACGGTGCAGCTCCTGCAGCTTGTGCACGGAAAATCCGATGAGTCACTCCGGCGCCGCGATACGACGTCGGCCATCGCAGCCCTGTCAGCGGGCGGCTACATCGGCAGGGCAGACGCCGCCGCCTTTGATCACGCCTACCGGTACCTGCGGCTGCTCGAACACCGCATCCAGCTGTTCCAGCTCCGGCGGACCCACCTGATGCCCGTCAAGGAACCGTTGCAGCGTGCCCTCGCCAAGGCCGTGCTGGGCCCGTTCTCCACCGACCGGCCGCATCCCGACGCCCTGATGGCAGCCTGGCACAAGACGAAACGCTCGGTCCGCGAGCTGCACGACCGGATTTTCTACCGCCCGCTGCTGAACACCGCCGCGAAGCTGAGCAGCGAGGACGCCCGCCTGACCCCGGAAGCAGCCCAGGGCCGGCTTGCCGCGCTCGGCTACCGCGATCCCCAGGGGGCGCTGCGCCACATCGAGGCCCTGACTGCCGGTGTCAGCCGGCGCGCCGCCCTGCAGCGGCAGTTGCTGCCCATTCTGTTGGGCTGGCTCGCGGAGGGTGTGGATCCCGACGCCGGGTTACTCGCCTTCCGCCGCATCAGCGAGGCCCTGGGCACCACCCACTGGTACCTCGGCATGCTGCGGGACTCCGCCGCGGCGGCGGAACGGCTCTGCCACATGCTGTCCAACTCGCGGCTCATCGCCGACCTGCTGGAAGTGTCACCGGAGTCGGTGGCCTGGCTGGGAACCGACAAGGAGCTCACGCCCCTCAGCTTCGAGGCCCAGTGGCAGGAGATCGCGTCCAAGATGTCCCGACACGCTGAGCCGGAAAGCGCCATGCGGCTGATCCGGCTGATCCGGCGGCGGGAAATCCTGCGCGTGGCCATTGCCGACAGCGCCGGCCTGCTCGCCCAGGACCAGGTGGGTGAGGCGCTGGCCGAAACGGACCGGGCGGCGATCCTCGGGGCGCTGCGCGTTGCGGAGAACATCGTGTCCGCGGCTGGCCCCCTGAAGACTTCGGTGCTCGTCGTGGCCATGGGCCGGCAGGGAGGCCGGGAAATCGGCTACGGCTCCGATGCCGATGTCCTCTACGTCCACCGTGCCCTGCCAGGTTACGCCGACGACGAGGCCCAGCAGCAGGCGGCAAAGATCGTGGGCCACATCTCCAGCCTCCTCACCCAGCCCCTGCGGCCGGCGATCTTGGCCGAGCGGGTGCTGGCCGTGGATGCCGACCTGCGTCCCGAGGGCAAGAGCGGGGCGATGGTGAGGTCGCTGGAATCGTACGCCGAGTACTACCGCCGCTGGTCGCTGGTCTGGGAAGCGCAGGCGCTCCTGCGCGCCAGGCCGATCGCGGGTGATGACCGGCTCGCTGATGACTTCCTCAGGCTCATCAATCCGATCAGGTACCCGGAGTCGCTGTCCGAGGCGGACGTCCGGGAGATCCGGCGCGTCAAGGCGAGGGTGGAAGCGGAGCGGCTGCCCCGCGGTGCCGATCCGGCCCGGCACCTCAAGCTCGGCCGCGGCGGGCTCAGCGACGTCGAATGGCTGGTACAGCTGCTCCAGCTGCAGCACGCGGGGCGGCACCTGGAACTGCGGACGACGTCGACGCTTGAGGCGCTCGAAGCCGCGGCGGCGCTGGGTCTTCTGGAGGCAGCCGACGCCGGGCTGCTGGCCGAGGCCTGGCGGCTCGCCAGCCGCATCCGCTCCGCCAACGTGATCTGGACAGGGCGGGCGTCTGACTTGCTGCCCTCCTCCAGGCGGGACCTGGAAGCGGTGGCCCGCTGGTGCGGCTATGAGGAAGGGATGGCCACGGCTTTCGAGGAAAACTACCTGCGGGTCAGCCGGCGGGCGAGGGCCGTCTTCGAGAAGGTCTTCTACGGACACTAGGCCGGCGCTTTATCGTGCCCCGGGAGGGCTGACACGTCCTGGGCCGGGTGCTAGGTTTGGGCCCATGGCTACCCAAATCTTCGTAAATCTCCCCGTCAAGGACCTCGACAAAGCGGTGGACTTCTTCACCGCGTTGGGTTTCAAGTTCAACCCGGATTACACCGACGAGAACGCCACGTGCATGATTATCAATGACGATGCCTACGTGATGCTCCTGGTGGAGGGCTTCTTCAAGACCTTTACCTCCAAGGAGGTCGCCGATGCCAAAGGCAGCAGCGAGGTGATCATGGCCTTCTCCGCCGACAGCCGTGACGGCGTGGACGACATGTACAACAAGGCCATCGCGGCCGGCGGCACGGAGTCCCAGCCGGCCCAGGACTACGGCTTCATGTACAGCCAAAGCTTCCAGGACCTCGACGGGCACCTCTGGGAGGTCATGTGGATGGACCCGGCTGGCCCGCAGGCCGAATCGGTGGCGACGCCCGGTTCGTGAAGAGCGCCAGACCGACCGGACATGCCTCCGCACGTATGGCTGATCTCCCTTAAGGACCTCGACGAGGACGCGCAGGCCATTCACCTGGGCGAGGTGGCCCGGATGGAACTGGGAACCGGCCAGGGCGACTTCGTCGGTGATCCGCTGCGGATGATGCTGACCGGGCTCGAAGAACAGTCGCGGATGCCCTATGTCATCGAAGAAAACGGCGAAGCCGTGGGCGTGCTGACGCTCCAGTCCGGCGCGGCCACGCTGGCGGGCTGGCCGGACGATGACTCAGTGTGGTTGCTCCGCGGCTTCCTCATTGACCGCCGGCGGCAAGGCAGGGGACTCGGCCCGGCCGCCGCGGCGGCGGCTGTGGCGACCGCCGCCAAACTCACGGCGAGACGCGGTGGGGGCCAGGCCGGCGTCGTACTTTCCGTCAACGAACGCAACGGATCCGGCCTTGCCGCCTACCGCAAGGCCGGCTTCGAGGACCGCGGGCAGTACCTCGGCGGTGACGCCGGACCGCAGCGCACCATGTACGCCGCGTTTTGACGCCCGTTGCGCTGGTCAGGGTGCGTGCTTACGCTGTGTCTTGGCAGGGCTCTTCCGCAGTGTGACCACCTTGGAGCGGCGAAATGGAACTGGAGGGTGACCACGCCCGGGCACTGGCGAAGAGCAGCCAAGCCAGGAAGCGCCGAAGGGCCGAGCTGCTGCTCATCGCGGCCGGCGTGGCCGCCACCCTCATCGCGGCGGCCTACCAGTACGTCGGCATCAGAAGCACATTGGAAAGCAGCACGGCGGCTTCCCTGTACGCCCAGCAGCAGGAGATCGACAGGATCTTCGTGGACAATGTGGACCTTCAGCCATACTTCTGGCGTCGGCAGGAACTCCCTGACCCGGCGGCTCTCCAAAATGCTGCGGAAAAACTGGAGGCCCAGCAACTGGCCGCCAGGGCCGAAGCCACGGCGCACCGGATCCTTGATCACTTCGCGCACCTGAAGTATCAGATGGGAATGCAGGCCTTCACCTCAGAACGGGCAGACTGGGAGGCCTACATGCGGCAAAGTTTTGCGGAATCACCCATCCTGTGCCGTGCGCTCTGGGCAGACCGGGAGTCGTTTGGCGGCAACGGCTCCGACTCCCTGTGGGGGCGGTATGCGGAGGAACCCTGCCGGGGAATATGACCTGCCGTGTTGCCTGCCTGCATGGCACTAGACAGGTGGGAAGCCTGGTGGACCAAAACCACCGGAGCCTGGATTCTCGAAGCCGGTTCCCGCGCCGCTGCCCAGGAGACTGCGGGTAAGAGCCTCGCCGTCGTCCATCAGCACGTCGACAGCGGTGCTGAGGTGCCTGTCATCCACCGAAACTCCTTCCAAGGCGGCAGCAACCACGGCCCTCCGGACGAGGTCGCGAGCAAACGAGGCGGTAGTCCCTTCGGTGCGGGAGGCCGCATCTTCAACAGCCTCACTGCTGAAGGGAATCCCGCGGGCGTAGAGTTTCACGAGGCTGATGCGATCGCAGACAAAGAAGAGCCCGCACGAGCTGCCGTTGTGCTGGCAGCTCGTGCGGGCTCTCTGCGAACTAAACCGGGTTTAGCCCTGTGATGTGGCTAGACGCCGTAGTAGAGCTCGAACTCGTACGGGTTCGGGCGCAGGGACAGCGGGCGGATCTCGTTCTCGTACTTGTACTCGATCCAGGTGTCGATCAGGTCCTGGGTGAACACGCCACCGGCCTGCAGGAATTCGTTGTCCTCGCGGAGCGCCTCCAGGGCTTCCTCGAGCGTGCCCGGAGCCTTGGGGATGTCCTTGGCTTCCTCGGCGGGGAGCTCGTAGAGGTCCTTGTCGATCGGAGCCGGCGGCTCAATGCGGTTGCGGATGCCGTCAATGCCGGCCATCAGCTGGGCAGCAAACGCCAGGTACGGGTTGGAGGAGGGGTCCGGAGCGCGGAACTCGATGCGCTTGGCCTTCGGGTTGGAACCCGTGATCGGGATGCGGATACCGGCGGAGCGGTTGCCCTGCGAGTAAACCATGTTGACCGGAGCCTCGAAGCCCTTGACCAGGCGGCGGTAGGAGTTCACCGTCGGGTTGGTGAACGCGAGCACGGCCGAGGAGTGCTTCAGCAGGCCGCCGATGTACCAGCGGGCGGTGTCGGACAGGCCTGCGTAGCCCTTCTCGTCGTAGAACAGCGGCTCGCCGCCGTTCCACAGCGACTGGTGGCAGTGCATGCCCGAGCCGTTGTCACCGAAAACCGGCTTCGGCATGAAGGTCACGGACTTGCCCCAGGCATCGGCCGTGTTCTTGATGACGTACTTGAATTTCTGCAGGTCATCCGCGGCGTGGGTCAGCGTGGTGAACTTGTAGTTGATTTCAGCCTGGCCAGCGGAACCGACCTCGTGGTGGCTGCGCTCGACCTCCAGGCCGGCCTCGTCCAGGGCAACACACATGGCGTCGCGCAGGTCGGCCTGCTTGTCGGTGGGGGAAACCGGGAAGTAGCCGCCCTTGACGGGGGTCTTGTAGCCCAGGTTTCCGCCTTCTTCTTCGCGGCCGGTGTTCCAGTGGGCTTCTTCGGAGTCGATCTTGTAGAAGCTGCCCTGCGGGGAGGACTGGTACTGGACGTTGTCGAAGACGAAGAACTCGGCTTCGGGAGCGAAGAAGGCGGTGTCCGCGATGCCGGTGGACGCGAGGTAGGCTTCAGCCTTCTCGGCCACGCCGCGGGGGTCGCGGTGGTAAGGGTCGCCAGTGCGGGGGTTCACGATGGAGAAGTTCAGCGCAAGGGTCTTCTCCATGCGGAACGTGTCCAGGAACGCGGTGGTGACATCCGGGATGAGCTGCATGTCCGACTCGGCGATGCCCTGGAAGCCACGGATGGAAGATCCGTCGAAGAGCTGGCCATTGACGAAGAAATCAGCGTCCACGCTCTTGGCCGGCACGTTGAAGTGCTGCTGCACGCCAGGAAGGTCAGTGAAGCGGATATCGACGAACTTGATATCTTCGTCTTTGATGAACTTGAGGACTTCGTCCGCAGTCTTGAACATCTATGCTCCTTACGCATATGTATTAACTGGCTGGAAGCCAATGTGGCCCAGCGCAATCGTGGGCCAGCGCAGTCTGAAGGGCGAAAACACAAAAAAGTGCCCCCGCCGGCAGCTCGCTAGCAACTGTTACCACCCTAGGGATAAGGGGTTTCCCGTCCGTGTCAGCTTTGTTTCCGGCAGGTTACATAACCCCCTGATATGTAAACGCTATACGGTGTCCACACTATGGTCCATCCGCATCCACACTCTGAGCGGTCCGCGCCGGCCGGGCGTGCGGGTAAACCCGGTAAACTTGGACGGTGGTAGATCGCAGAGACATTGGTTCCTGGCTGAGCGGGCCGGACACCTCCGGCATTTCGAAGTACCCGGGGGAACGCCTGGGCCTGCCGGAATCGGGGCCGGGGTCCATCGCCCGGGCCGGGCGGCGGATCGTGGCCATCATCATCGACTGGACCCTGGCCCTGCTGATCAGCAACTTCCTTTTTTCCGGCGACTCCTGGTCTACGCTCGCCGTGTTCGCAGCGGAACAGGCGCTGCTGATTGGCACCCTCGGCTACAGCATTGGCCACCGCGCCATGGGCATCCACGTGATCAGGCTTGGCGGCGGGCCTGCAGGCCCGGTCGCGGCCCTGGTCCGTACACTGCTGCTCTGCCTGGTGATTCCCGCCGTGATCTTTGATCCGGACCAGCGGGGTCTTCATGACAAAGCCATGAAGACCGTCCTGATCCGCAGGTAAAGCCGGAGCTTCGCAGGTAAGCCGGGCGGATGCCGCTAGGCGTCCGCGGTTTCCTCCTGGGCTGGCTCCCGGACGGTGTGCTCTGCCGTGCCGCCCGCCGTCGTACCGGATGCGCTCAAGTAGCCGCGGTTTCCCGCCCAGCGTTCAAACAGCACCGTGGCGAAGGGCAGCACGGCCGAGAGGCCGGCGAACAGCGCAGCCAGGAACGGCCAGCGCTGCAGGCGCCACAGGACCAGGGCCGTGACGCCGTAGGCGATGAACAGCGCCCCGTGAATTGGCCCGGCGGTTTCCACGCCAAGCTCGGTGGTCTTGGCGATCCATTTGAAGTACATGCCAGTCAGCAGTGCTGCCCAGCTCAGGGCCTCGGCGAGGGCGAGCATCCGAAAGATGCCAATGACGGTGCTTCTTGACGGTATTTTCACAGGGTCTCCGGCATCGTGTCGTGGTTGGGCAAATCGTGGTTGGGCAAAGTCGTGTACAGCGAGTGGTCTTTAGCGCGCCGGGACAAATGAAATCGCCCCGGCAGCCGGAGGGAAGTCCGGCCGCCGGGGCGGATCAGGAAGTTTAGCGTCCGCGCTGGGGACGGGCCTTGTAAGGGTCGATGCCCTTGGGGATGGGGAGCCGGTTGCCGAGTGACGAGATGCGCTTGGAAACGGCGCTCACCTCGATCTTGGTGAGCTCCTTGTTCAGCTTGTTCATCTTCTTCGCAACCTGGCTGATGGGGGTCTGGCCTTCGCCCTTGCCGCTCTCGATGACGTGGATGGTCACGTTGGGCAGGATCCGGGCGAGCTTCTTGCGCTCGGCATCCAGCAGCGGCTTCACGCGGTGCGTGGGGCCCTCGCTGACAAGCACGACGCCGGGACGTCCGATGGCGCGGAACACGGCGTCCTGGGTGCGCGGGTTGACCGCCACCGGCTGCTCCTCGGTGATCCAGCCGCGCTTGAGCGTGCTGAGGGCAGCTCCGGAGGCGCCGGGCTGGTTCTCGATCTGGGCGAACGCCGCACGTTCGGCGCGGCGGGACAGGATGAACGTGGCCGCGAGGAAGCCCAGCGGGATGCCGATGATCAGGCCGGTGATCCAGTTCTCCAGCAACAAGCCAACGATGAGGCTGACCGCTACGACGCCCAGAAAGGCCAGCAGCATGAGCCACGGAACCATGGGGTCGTGGCGGCGGGTCATGTTGAAGACTTCGCCGATCTGCTTCAGCCGGCTCGGCTTCTTGACCTTTGCTGCCTTGGGCTTGCGCGAGAAGAGCCCACGCTTGGGGGCGTCAGCTGACGGAGTGTTGTTGCTGGAATCAGGGGATTTCGCCATAGTGCCTTAATTCTACGTGATTTACGACAAAGGGCCGGACGGCCGGACGACCCGGCGTCCGGCCCTTTGGCTCAGACAGACAGACGTGCTAGGAGTGCGCCGCCAGCAGCGAGCTCGCTTCCTGGCGGGTGCTTCCCGAGCTCTCGATGTGCGCCAGTTCGGCAGGGATTTCCCAGCCCTTTTTGCGCATCGCGGTGGCCCAGAGCCGGCCGGCACGGTACGAGGAGCGCACCAGCGGGCCGCTCATGACGCCGAGGAAGCCGATTTCCTCGGCCTCGGTGGCGAGGTCCACGAATTCCTGCGGCTTGACCCAGCGGTCCACCGGAAGGTGCCGCTCGGACGGGCGCAGGTACTGCGTGATGGTGATCAGGTCGCAGCCGGCGTCGTGCAGGTCCTGCAGGGCCTCGGAGATCTCTTGGCGGGTTTCGCCCATGCCCAGAATCAGGTTGGACTTGGTGACCATGCCCAGCTTGCGGCCCTGCGTGATGACGTCCAGGGACCGCTCATAGCGGAAGGCGGGACGGATGCGCTTGAAGATGCGCGGCACGGTTTCGACGTTGTGGGCGAAGACCTCGGGCTTGGAGTCGCAGATCGCGGCGATGTGTTCGGGCTTGCCGGAAAAGTCGGGAATGAGGAGCTCGACGCCGGTGCCCGGGTTGAGCTCGTGGATCTTGCGGACGGTCTCGGCGTAGAGCCAGACGCCTTCATCTTCGAGGTCGTCACGGGCCACGCCGGTGACCGTGGCGTAGCGCAGCTGCATGGCCTGCACCGAGCGGGCCACCTTGGTGGGTTCGAACATGTCGACAGGGGAGGGCTTGCCGGTGTCGATCTGGCAGAAGTCGCAGCGCCGGGTGCATTCGGACCCGCCGATCAGGAACGTCGCTTCCTTGTCTTCCCAGCACTCGAAGATGTTGGGGCAGCCGGCCTCTTCACAGACGGTGTGAAGGCCTTCCTTCTTGACCAGGTTCTTGAGCTGGACGAACTCGGGGCCCATCTGGACCTTGGCTTTGATCCAATCCGGCTTACGTTCCACCGGGGTGGCCGCATTGCGCTGTTCGATACGCAGCATTTTCCGGCCTTCTGGTGCCAGTGTCACAGTAGAGCTCCTTCGGGGGTTGCAACTAGGGCGTCTTCATTGTTGCGCAGTTCTTCGATGATCCGCGAAACGAGATCCGCCGGGGCCACATCGCGGCCGGTCTCCTGGGCAATGGTGGTCACCCCGGCGTCGGTGATTCCGCAGGCGATGATCTGGCCGTACGGGGACAGGTCGTTGTTGCAGTTGATGGCGAAGCCGTGCATGGTGACGCCCTGGTTGACGCGGATGCCGATGGCGGCGATCTTCCGGGCCGGGCCCTTGGCGTCCTCCTCGATCCAGACCCCTGCGCGGCCCTTGATCCGGACGGCCGTGATTCCGTAGTCGGCCAGGACGGCGATGATGACCGCCTCAAGCCGCTCTACATAGTCGCGGATCCCGGCCCTGTTCTTCAGTTTGATGATGGGGTAGCCCACGAGCTGGCCCGGGCCGTGCCAGGTGAGCTTGCCGCCGCGGTCCACCGGAACTACAGGGGTGCCGTCGAAGGGGCGCTCGTGGTCCTCCGTGAGTTTACCGGCGGTGTAGACAGCGGAGTGTTCGAGCAGGAGTACTGTGCTGGGGGCCTTGCCGGCCAAGACCTTTTCGTGGATTTCGCGCTGGAGTTCCCAGGCGTGCGTGTAATCCACGAAATCGGGGGCAAGACCCAGCTGTGTGAACTCAAGAGTCATGGCATCCAGCTTAGACCCCGGCGGGCTCTGGACCGGATAGTGTGCCCAACCTCTCACCCCCCCGGAGGACCGGCCTGCGCCGGGGTCCGCCTCCTGTGGATAACTTCTGCGGGAAGTTGCCGTTTCGGGTAGGCATTAAGCCATGGACGACGTGAGTCAGGACACAGGTCATTCCGAGGAACGCGAGCCGCAGCTTCCGGGCTACCGCGTGTGCCGTCGGCTCGGCAGCGGCGGCAGCGCCGTGGTGTGGCTGGTGACCGAGGAGGCGAGCGGGCGCAAGCTGGCGCTGAAGTGCTTTGGCACGGCATCCGGGCCTGAACAGGGGAGCGGCGCGGCGGTGCAGCATGCGGAGGAGGATATCCGCCGGGAGATCCTGATCATGTCCGTCCTTGACCACGGCCACCTGGTGAAATCGCACGACGTCGTCACGGTCGGCGGGGCCGCGGTGGGCGGGGCCACGGACAACGTCGTCGGGATCCTCATGGATTATGCACCGGGCGGTTCGCTGCGGCAACTCGTCGGTTCCCGGGGCCGGCTCAGTGTCGGGGAAACCGTGACCGTCCTGACTCCCATCGCGCAGGCGCTGGCCTATCTGCACGGCAGGGGATTCACCCATTCAGACGTCTCGCCCGGAAACGTGCTCTTCTCCGGGCATGGAAAACCGCTCCTTGCCGACCTCGGCCTGGCACGCATGGTAGGAGACCCTGGCGGCGTTTCAGAACTTGGCACCGACGGTTTTCGGGATCCCTCACCGGTCGATGCACTGAGGGCAGGACTGCAGCCCGGCCGCGACGTTTACGCCGCCGCCGCGCTGGGCTGGTACTGCCTCACCGGGGCGCCGCCGCTCCCTGCACAAGACAGGCCGCCGCTGTCGTTGTTGGTGCCGGACGTTCCCCATGAACTTGCTGCGGCGCTGGAGGCAGGCCTGAGCGAGGACCGGCGGCAGCGTCCGGACGCCGCGGAACTGGCCACCGCCATCTACCGGAGCGCGGGAGCGCTGCCGGTCGACCTTTCGCGCTCAGTGCATCCGACCGTCCTGCCGGAGCTGCTGACCCGCAGGCCGGAGCAGCCGGCCCGCGGCCGCACGCGGGAACGGCTCGCCGCCTGGGGGAGGCGCCTCCACACGTCCGCGCCCGCCGCAGCATTCCGGAGGAGCCCGGGCAGCACCCCGGCGCCGCTCGGTGGCCGGCTTTTGGCCGGCTCCCTGGCCGGCGCTCCCGAAGACGGGTTGCCCGGCAGGCGTGGCCGGCACACCCGGTCGGATCGAGAGGAGCCGCTCTCCGGCCAGCGGCGCCTCTCACGGCGTGCGGCTGCCGCGCCCCGCCGTCGGAAAGCCGCCTGGGCAGGCCTTCTGTCCGCTTCGGTCGTTGCCGGCGCATGGCTGCTGCCGCCGGCGCCGCCCACGGACCTGCTGCCGGGCGGTGCAGGCGCCGGGCCTTCCCTGGTGCGCGACGGCTCACCGGTGCCCGCGCCTGCTCCGGCTCCTGTTCCGACTTCGGCTCCTGCTGCGACCGCTGCCGGGATCCCGGCTGCCGTCCGCGGCCAACTCCGGGCGGGGAATCCAGTGGAAGCCGTGAAAGGACTGGCCTGGCTGCGATCTACCGCCTTGAGCGAGGGGAGGCTGGAACTGCTCGCCGAGGTCAACGCCCCGAGCTCTGCGGCAGCGGCCGCGGACCGCCGGATCAGCGTCCGGCTGCGGGACTCCCGGACTGTCCTGGGCGGGTTCACCACCAGCCTCGCGCACATCCGCAGCTTGCCGGAAAGCACGGAGACAAGGGCGGTGGTGGCCGTGACCGCTGCGACGTCCGGTTATGTGGAGCGGTCCGCTGCGGGGGTCGTGGTGGCTACGGGCCATCCTCAGCCGGCCCTCGATCTGCAGCTGGTTCTCCTCCGCATTGATGGCAGGTGGCTGATCTCAGAGATCCTGCCGGCACCATGACCCGCGCGATGCCGGGCCCCTCACGCGCCGTGAGCCACCCATTCGGCAGCCTGACGCAGAGCCGGATACCGCCACACGAATCCGGCGTCCTTCAGCCGGGCCGGCTCCACTTTCTGGCTGGCCAGCAGGAGCTCGTCGGCCAGCTTGCCCATCACCAGGCGCAGTGCCGGAGCCGGAACGCGGAGCAGCGCCGGCCGGTGCAGGGCCCTGGCCAGCTCGCCCACCAGGGCGTTGACGTCGGCGGGTTCAGGGGACGCCACAATAACGGGACCGGAGAGCGTGGACGTCAACAGGAAACCAAACGCTGCGGACAGGTCCGGCTGGGTGATCCACGGCCAGTACTGGCGGCCGTTGCCGAGCGGCCCGCCGACGCCCAGGCGCAGCAGCGGCAGCAGCCTGCCCAGGGCTCCGCCGGACCGGCTGAGCACCACCGCCGTCCGCGGGGTCACCACGCGGACACCGGCCGGCGCCTCATGGGCGGCGGCTTCCCACTCGCCGCAGATCCGGGCCAGGACGCCGGACCCGGCAGGCGATTTCTCGTGCAGGACGGTGTTGCCTGCGTCTCCGTAATAGCCCGTTCCGGACTGGCTGATGAAGGTTTTCGGTGGCGCATCCAGATGCCTCATTGCCGTGGCCAGGGTTCGCGTCGGCCCCAGCCGTGAGCGGAAAAGTTCGTCGATCCGGCGGCGTGTCCAGGGCCTGTCGCCGATGCCGGCCCCGGACAGGTTGATGACGGCGTCGGCGCCCTCAAGGCAGGACGGGTCGATGTGGCCCGCGGCCGGGTCCCAGCGCACTTCCGCCGGCGAGGCAGGGGTCCTCCTGACCAGCCGCGTGACGTCATGTCCGTCCGCGAGCAGCCGGGCGGAAAGATCGGTACCGAGGAGCCCGGAGGAGCCGGCCATGACGATGCGCATGATCCATCTCACCACGCCCCGGCACGGCAGGGCACCTCCCGGCCGGCCTTGGTGACTTTGACTATGATCGTACGATGACCTCTTCGAGCTACTTCCGATTCCCGCATGTTCACGGCGATCTGGTCACGTTTGTGGCCGAGGACGATGTCTGGATCGCGCCCCTCGGCGGAGGCCGTGCCTGGCGGATTTCCTCCCTGCAACTCCCTGCCCGGAACCCGCGGTTCACGCCGGACGGCAAGCGGCTCGTCTGGACGGTCGTACAGGGAACGGCGCCTGAGGTGGTCATCGCCGACGTCGACGGCGGCGGGTACCGCCAGTTGACCTTCTTCGGTCACAGCACCACCAGGGTCAAAGGCTTCACGGCCTCCGGCGACGTGGTGGTCACCAGCGCGTTCCGCCAGGCCGAGAACAGGCTCACGCATGCCTACAGGCTCCCGACGGAGGGCGGCTGGGCCGAAGAACTGCCGTTCGGGCCCGTTGAATCCGTGGCCTTCGGCACCGAGGTCGGCGACGAGAAGCCCGTCGTCGTGGCCAGCGTCCTGTCCCGGGAACCCGCGTGGTGGAAGCGCTACCGCGGCGGCACGGCCGGGAAGCTCTGGATCGATGCCGACGGCAACGGTGAGTTCGCACGGCTGCTTCCGGACCTGGACGGCAACCTGGCCGACCCCATGTGGGTCGACGGGCGCATTGCCTTCCTCTCGGACCACGAAGGCTACGGCAACCTGTACTCTGTCCTGCCCAACGGCACAGACCTCCGGCGCCACACGGACCATGAGGACTTCTACGTCCGCCACGCATCCACCGACGGCAAGCGTGTCATTTTCGAGTCAGCCGGTGAGCTGTGGATTCTCGATGACCTTGCCTCCGACGCCGTCCGGCTGGAGATTTCACTGGGATCGGCGTCCCAAGGCCGCCGTCCGGCGCTGCTCAAGGTTGAGAAGCACCTCGGTGACGTCCGTCCCGACGTCTCGGGAGCAGCCAGTGCGGTGGAGGCGCACGGAACCATCCACTGGCTGCGGCACAAGGACGGACCCTCGCGGGTGGTTGAAGCCACTCCGGGCGTCCGGGCGAGGCTGCCACGCCCTTTGACGGAGGGCCGCATCGCCTACGTTGCGGACCACGACGGAGACGAAGCGCTGTTCATCAGGGAGATCGCGCCCCGGCTCGAAGCACCGGAAGCACCGGAAGCACGGGCTGACCGTGCAGTGCCGCCCACGGGGCAGGCCACCGCACAGGCCACGGGAGAACAGCCCTCCGGTGCCCCGGCGCTGCCCAGTCCCGTCCCGGCTGCCGGCCCCGCCGGCCAGCGCATTGACGTCGCCGTGGCTGACGATTCGCAGGCGGACGTCGCTCCTGCTGCCGGCACCGGGGACGAGGCCGGTCCGGCCGCGGGCACCCTGTCCCCGGCACCGAGCCGGATCGCCTTCCCCAAGCCTTCGCGGGCCAGCGCCATGGAAACCAGTCCCGACGGCCGCTGGATTGCGATCGGCACCGCATTCGGCGATGTCTACGTGGCCGATACGCGGGCAGGCTCCATCACCGCAGTGACCAGCATCGGCGAAGGCAGCATCGAAGCATTGTGCTGGTCGCCGGACTCCGCCTGGCTGGCCTGGTCGGAACCGGTGACGTCCTTTGGCTCCCGCAGCCGTCTCAGGGTGGCCCAGGTGGGCACAGCCGGTCCGGGCGCGGGTGCAACAGGCACGGCTACGGGTGCGCCGGAAATCATCGACGTGACGGACGGCCGTTTCCGCGACCAGTCGCCGTCGTTCACGCCGGACGGCAAGTTCCTCGCCTTCCTGTCCATCCGCAGTTTCGATCCCGTGTATGACGGGCATTCCTTCGACCCGGAAACGGGCCAGGACGGCGACGCCGGCGAGGCTGGCCAGCCAGCGCCGGTCCGCGTTGATGCCGAGGGACTCTCGCACCGCGTTGTCAGCGTCCCCGTCCCGCAGGGCAACTACTCTTCCCTGACGGCGGTC
>NZ_JBDGML010000062.1:0-65853 GCF_057655195.1 Arthrobacter sp. Soil_N43 | reverse complement strand
CCCCGCCCCCCAGCCCGGCCCCGGGCACCCCACCCGCCACACCGCCGTCGTACCACCCAACAACCGAGGAAACGTCCCGTGACCACCCGGCAACAACTGAGGAAACGTCCCGTGATAACCCGGCAGCAAGTGAGGGAGCGTCCCGTGATGACCGGCGACAAGTGAGGGAGCGTCCCCGTGGGGAGCGGCGAAAGGTGAGGGAGCGTTGGGTTGAGCCCGTCCGGCTGATCGAGCCTGTCGAGATCAGCGTTTCGACAGGCTCAACCAGCGGCGACCTTCAGTCTGTGCGTACGTTCGCCGTTGCCGTGCCTCCACGGCTGGAGGCAACACGCACCATCGTGACCTGCCGCGACGGCCCCGGCTTGGTTGTCCAGGACCAGCTTCCGAGGGAGCTGATGGTTGTGGCTCCGAGGCGCGTAGCGGTCCGGCCCGGCGTGACGTCATAGATCACCACGCTGGCCCCCGTGGCAGTGCCCGCGTACTGGGACGTGCCCGCGAAGGCGATGTCCTTGTTCAGCCGGTGCCGGGCCGTAGTGATCGTGACAACGTCGACTTGTGGCGCCGGCGGGGTTGTTGTCGCCGGGGTTGTTGTCACAGGTGCCGCCGTTTCAGTCGGCTGGCTGGTTGTTGTTGGTGCTGCCGTCTCGGTAGGCGTCGTGCTGCCCGGCTCAACTGGCGTCACGGGATTGATGGGATGCGGCCTGACTGCTTCGATGGGGTCGTTGGGGTCGGGTTCGTTGGGGTCGTAGCCCACGCTGAACTGGCCCATCATGTCGTGATCCTCGTGGGGGAGGTTGTGGCAGTGGATCATGTACCGGCCACGGTGGGGACCGAACTGCATGAGCAGGCGCACGGTCTCGCCCTCACCGACATACACGACGTCCTTGGGCCCGCGTTCGTAGGGGAAGGGTGCACGGCCGTTGCGGCTGAGGATCTGGAAGTCCACCAGGTGGATGTGCAGGGGATGGAACCAACCACCCGAGCTGTTCTCGAATTCCCAGATCTCGATGTCGTTGAGGTCGGGATCAGCCAGGACCTTCTTGTATCCGCTCCTGACGACTTCGTCCCAGGTCATCCCGTCTATGGTCCATGTGTCGAGGTCGCGCTTAAGGCGCATGTGCCGGGTCTTGACGGACTGGGACGGCGTCAGGCTCATGGTGGGGCTGCCGGTGAGCAGCGTCGGCATCACCCTGGCTGCGGGGCCGGAGGTGTCCACCGGGTCGCCGGTGACATCGAACGCCATGATCCTGCCGGTGAAGTCGTAGTCAACGTTGTTCTTGTTCGACAGGTTGCGCAGTTCAACCCGTTTGCCCACGGGGTACTTGGAGAAATCAATGAGGATTTCGTAGCGTTCGGCACCGGCCTGGCGCCAGGAGGTTACCTGCTGGGCGGCAGGCATCAGGCCGCCGTCCGTGCCTACCATCGTGACCGGGTCTCCGGCGCCGAGCTGGAAACGGTAGGAACGGGAGATGGAGGCGTTGAGGATGCGGAAGCGGTAGATGCGCCGCTGGACCTTCATGACAGGCCACGGCGCTCCGTTGACCAAGATAATGTCGCCCCACAGCCCGGAGTGGGTGTTGTCGTTGTAGCCGAGGGACCCGTTCTTGGCGAACATGGCGTCCGAGATGGTCAGTGGCACATCGAACTTGCCTTGCGGCAGCAGGTTGCGCTCAACCTCGTCGTGAAGGTGGTACTGGCCTGCGAGGCCTGAGTACACGCTCTGGGCGGTGTTGTGCACGGCGTGGTCGTGGTACCAGAGGGTCCGGGCCTGCTGGAAGTTGGGGTACTCGTAGTCCTTGCACAGCCCGCGGCCGGTGAGGTCGTTGGCGTAGCCGTCGAACTGGGGCAGGGATGCCGAACCATGGAGGTGGGTGGAGGTGTCCAGCCGGTAGCCCCACTGCGGGTGGAAGAGCGGCAAGACGTTGTCCATTTCCAGCGTGATCCGCTCGCCCTGGTTCACCTTGATGGTGGGGCCGGGGAACAATCCGTTGTACCCCAGGATCGGCGTGCTCAGCCCGGGCACGATGTTGCCCATGGCAGCGGTCTGCTCGATCTGGTACAGGTGGGTCTTCTTGCCGTCGGCCCCGATGGTGGTGCTCTTAGGGGCGAGCACCGGCGGGATGGGGAGCGTCCGCTGGTACAGCTTGGGCATGTTCTTCGGGTCCAGCAGGCTGGCTGATTTGGCATCCACGGAGGAGAGCGGCACAGCCAGCCCCATGGCTCCGATGACCCCGACACCGCCGATCTGCAGTGCCTGACGGCGTGAAACTGACATGACTACCTCCTGTGTAACGCCAAAAGTCCAAATGCTTTAGATAAAGAGTGGTTGGCCCACCCTGCGAAAACCTTGAGTGTCCTAGGGATCCAGCGGCAGGCTGTTGGGTGCCCGCCCGGCTTTGGGGGACCCTCCAGGACGGGACTGAGAGGCCTGATTTGTTGCTGCCGATGGCCTGGAGGCCGTCACCAGCTCTCGTGGGGCTGCGTCTGCGCCCCTGCCATCGGGAAGGGCGCCCGCCGCGCGGCGCGCTCGAAGAAGCACGACGGCGGCCGCCACCAGGAGGCTGCCCGCGGCTATCAGCCACATGGCGACGCCGGCGGGTTCTGCCTCCCCGACGGATGGAATGCCGAAGGCCGGATCCACGGATATCTGCCACGGCTCCCGCCGGGCATCCGGGAGTTGGTCAGGCTGCTGTGCCAGTGCCCAACCGTGCAAGCTGTAAAGCACCGCGGCACCCCCGAGGGCAAGCAACCTGGCCGCCACGGTGGCAGACGCAGGGCGGCTGAAAGCGCGCGTCACCGATGCGGTAAACAGGCACCCCGCCAGCAGCGCAAGGATCGTCATGGCCGCATACCCGAATTGGGTGCTCGACGAATATTCCAGCAGGGGTGTGTAGTACAGCAAGGTCAATGTCGCTGCCAGGCCCACCGCGGGGACAAGGGGTTCTGCTGTGGCCTTCAGAATCGGCCGCACAACTGCGTCCATGGCTTCTGTGGCCCCGCCGCTTCCGTCCTTCCGTCGAGAGATGGTCTGTTCCGCCAGAGACAATGGTGCCGCCGGCACCAGCAGCAACGGAACAACTGCCGCAATGGTCATCTGGGTCAGGACGTGGGCGCTGATGAGGTTTTCCTGGGCCGCATGGAGCCCGCCATTGGTCACGGCAAAAAGGACACTGACGCCGAACAACCAGAGGGCAGTCCGGTAAGCAGGCCAGGATCCGCCACGCAAACGGAGCCGGCGCAAACCAGCCAGGTACAGGAACACGGCCATTCCACAGACCACGCTCCACAACGGATCCGGCCTCCAAGTGGAGAACGCGTCGATAACTGAAGGGATCTGCGGTGTTTGTTCGGCAGGTCTCGCCTCGGCAATGGTCGGAGGAGGTGTGCGGGCCAGCGCGGCAGCAAGGCCGGACGCGGCCCCCATGACGGCAAGTTCGGTCACAGCCAAAACAGTGAAGGCCCGGACTCCCTTTCGGGGCTCGTGCTCGAGCTTGGCTATGACCCACCTGCGATGGAGCGTCCCGAAGACCCCCAACACAATGAACGCCGCGCTCTTGGCCGCAAGGATCCCCCCGTACGGGGTCGCCAGCGCCGCCAGGGTGCCGACGCCGGCCCAGCCCGCCAGAAGTCCCGAAACTGCCAGGGCCACGAAGGAAACCAGCGCAAGGGTCGAATACCGCCGGACAACCGTTGTGAACATTGCCGAATCCAGGGTCCTGCGGAGCACAACGAGCGCCAGCAGTCCTCCCAGCCAGACTGCGGCAGAGGCCATGTGCATCACCACCGAGACTGCGCTGTCAGGATGGCTTCCGCTGCCCGTCGCATGCGAATTCAACGCCAATGGGACGAGCCCCGCAAACGAAAGCAGCGCCGCCAGTGAAACATCCCGATGCCTGCGTGCCGCAAAACACAGGAATGTCACGGTAGCAGCCAACAGGAGGCTCAAAGCCCCCCGCCGTCCGGCGTCAACGTCCACGAGAAAACTGATGAACGCGGCCCCTGACCCCTCGGAAAACATGGCCAGATTGGCAAGCGAGTGAAACGTGAGGAAGCTCATGGCCCCACTGGCCCCGGTCCAGAATCCGGCGGAGATACCGGCGAAAGCGAGCGCCTGGCTGAAGGCCTTTTCCCTGGGAGGCAAGGCAAACAACGCGAGCATCAAGGAGCCGATGGTGCAGGCGGCCGCCACATTGAAGATGAGTTTTACAATGGGCAGTCCCCAAACAACAGCGGGTCCCGTCCTGGTCAGCAGGCCGGCCTCGGAGCCGGCGTGCGCGTAATAGGCAATGACAAGGGCCACAAGGCCGCATCCCACGACGACGGCTGCCGCCGCAGCTGCCCTGGCGGTTGACCTCTTCATGAATCCCCCTCGGCGCCTGGTTTCCGGTTCAGTCTCGCCACCGCTCCTTGGAGTTTCCCTGTGGAAGCAAGGCCGCTCGGAGGACCGACTCCGTCCTACCGGGTCAAACCGTCGCGCCCAAGCCCGGCGGGCCGGCGACTTGTGACGATATGCACAACGGCCCGTCCCGGCGCCCCCGTCGTTAGTGACTGGACCTGCCCTCGCCTAGAATTGCAGGAGATAAGCGGACGCCGAGTTGATTTACATCGGGTTGCGCAGGACAACAAAACACGGATACGAGCGGCTGCGCATTGCGCCAGTGGTCGGCTCACTACAGGAGGAATCCACCATGGCTGAGCACAACGGCGGCAACCGCAGCGGACACGACCGCGGAGATTCGGGCAGTAACCGTGCACGAGGCGGCCCATTCAGGGGGACCAGCAATTCTGGGGGAGACCCTAGGGGATTCAGGGCCAGGGAAGGACGCGGCGACGACGCTCCCCGCCGCGGCTCCGACGGTGAGCGTAAGCCGTTTGGTGATCGTCCGCGCCGCGAGGGTGAGGGTGATCGTCGCAGTTTTGGTGGCGGTGGCGGTGGCGGTGAGCGTAAGCCTTTCAGCGACCGTCCGCGCCGCGAGGGTGAGGGTGAGCGCCGCAGTTTTGGTGGCGGTGAGCGTAAGCCTTTCAGCGACCGTCCGCGCCGCGAGGGTGAGGGTGATCGCCGCAGTTTTGGTGGTGGCGGTGAACGTAAGCCTTTCAGCGACCGTCCGCGCCGCGAGGGTGAGGGTGATCGCCGCAGTTTTGGCGGCGGTGACCGCGACCGCAAGCCGTTTGGTGATCGTCCGCGCCGCGAGGGTGACGGTGAGCGCCGCAGCTTCGGCGGCGGTGACCGCGACCGCAAGCCGTTTGGTGATCGTCCGCGCCGCGAAGGTGACGGTGAGCGCCGCAGCTTCGGTGGCGGGGAGAACCGCAAGCCGTTTGGCGACCGCCAGGAGCGGGCGCCCCGCAGTTTTGACCGGGGCGACTCCGGTCCGCGCCAGTTCGGCCGTGACAGGGCAGAAGACCGCCCGGTGCGGGTCCCCAATGCACGGGACCTGCGCAGCGCGAACCGCCCGGACCGCGAACGTTCCCCCGAGATTGATGAGGACGTGACCGGTAAGGAACTGGACCGCGCCACACAGCACCAGATCAAAACCCTGGAACCAAAGAGCGCCGAATGGGTCGCCCGCCACCTCGTCATGGCAGGCCGCCTCCTCGACGAAGAGCCCGAACTCGCCTTCCAGCACGCTCTGGCGGCCAGCCGGCGCGGAGGCCGGCTGGCGGCTGTCCGCGAAGCCGTGGGACTGACCGCCTACGCCGCCGGGCACTACGGCGAAGCCTTGCGGGAGTTCCGGACCTACCGCCGTATCAGCGGCTCCAACGTGCACCTGCCTGTCATGGCTGACTGCGAGCGCGGACTCGGACGCCCGGACCGGGCCCTGGACGTTGTCCGCTCCGAGGAAGCCCAGGACCTCGACGCGCCGGGCAAGGTGGAGCTCGCGATCGTCGCGTCCGGTGCCCGTTCGGACCTGGGACAGCTCGATGCAGCAGTGGCCGAGCTTGAGATCCCGCAGCTGGACATCAACCGCGCCTTCTCCTACAGCCCCCGCCTGTTCCGTGTCTACGCGGACGCCCTCGCGGCCGTGGGCCGCCAAACCGAATCCGAGAAGTGGCAGCGGCAGGCTGCCGTCGCCGAAGAGGCGCTGGGCATGGGCGTCGCCGAGGAGCCGGACATCATCGACCTCGGCTGGGATGAGGAAGAGGAAGCCCGGGAGGAAGCCGAACGCAAACGGCTGATCGCCCACGCCGCCGCCGACGCTGCTCCCCAGGACGCCCAGAGCACTTCCGAGCAGGCAGCCGGCATAGCGCCGGCCGCCGATACTGATGCTGCTGATGCTGCTCCTGCCCGGACCGCCGCGGCGTCCACCGGTGACAACCTCGACGACGTCGAATCGGACTACTTTGAGTCCGACGACGCCGAATCCGACGTCGACTCCGCGGAACCGGATGAGGATGAGGATGACAATGAGGACGAAGCCACCGCGGGTGAGGCATCGGCCAACGATTCGCGGCACGAAGGCTCGGAGGACTAGGCACGCATGACTGACGCACACCTTATTTCGCGGTTCGACGCACTGCTCTCCGACCTGGACGGCGTGGTTTACGCCGGCCCCCATGCCATCCCGGGTGCAGTGGATTCGCTGCGGCGCCTGGACGGCATCGGCGTCGGGCTCGGCTACGTGACCAACAACGCGTCCCGGACCCCGGCGCAGGTGGCCGCGCACCTGCGCGAGCTCGGTGCCCCGGCCGAAGACCACCAGGTGGTCAGTTCCTCGCAGGCAGCCGCCGAGTTGCTGGCTTCGCTCCTCCCGGCGGGGGCTGCCGTCCTCATTACCGGCAGTCCGGCACTCGCCCACGAAATCGAGCTCGTGGGCCTGAAGCCCGTACACGGTGCTGCGGAGCATCCGGTGGCTGTCGTGCAGGGTTTCAACCCTGAGATCGGCTGGAAAGACCTGGCCGAAGCATCGTACGTCGTGGCCGGCGGCGCCCTGTGGGTCGCGACCAATACGGACATGTCCATCCCGCAGGCCCGCGGGATGGCACCGGGCAACGGCACCCTCGTGGCGGCGGTTACCGCAGCAACAGGCCAGACGCCGCGCGTTGCCGGGAAACCGGAGGCCCCACTGTTCCACGCTGCGGCCAAGCGGCTCGCGGCGGAGCGCCCGCTGGTAGTCGGCGACCGGCTGGACACGGACATCCTGGGCGGCAACCGGGCCGGTTTTGCCACTGTGGCGGTCCTCACCGGCGTCGACACCCGGGAGACGATCCTCGCAGCTCGCACGGACGAACGTCCTGACTTCCTCATCAACGACCTGCCGGGGCTGTACCAGCCATACCCGCCGGTAGAGCACGACGGCGGCGGGTACCGCTGCGGTAGCGCCGTCGCCTCCGTGGACGGAGACAGTGTCCGGGTCAGCGGCGACCAGGAAAACCTCGATTCCTGGCGTGCGGCCTGTGCAGCGTGGTGGAACGCCCGCCCGCAGGCGCCGGTGGCCACGGCTCCCGTGCTTGAATGGATTGATCAATAAAACTTGATCAATCAACCCGATCAATAGACTGGTGCAATGACAGAGCCGAATCCTGACGCTGATCTGGAGGCAGCCCCGCAGGTTGCTTGGCCCGAACTGCCGCCGGCCGGCTTTGACGAGTCCGGCTCCGCCGGCGCTCATCCGGGCTCCGCGGGCGCCCACTCCGGCAGCGCTGACCCGGACGCCACGGTTCAGGCAATTCTCGGCCGCGTGCGGGACATCCCTGCGCTTCCGGTGTCCGAGCACCCTGCCGCCTACGCGGAGATGCACGACAGCCTGCTGGCAGCGCTGAACGAGGACATCTCCGGGCCCGACGCCTCAGCAGGGCCCGGTGGCGCCTGACATGACCAGACTCGACCAGATCCTCGTCAGCCGCGGGCTGGCGCGGTCACGCACGCACGCCGCGCGGCTCATTGCCGACGGCAGGGTGACCTCGTCCGGCGACGTCCTCGCGAAAGCGTCGCTGCAGATCGCCGACGACCGCGAGCTGTCGGTGGCGGAAGACGACACCGACACATATGTCAGCCGGGCCGGGCACAAACTGGCCGGCGCCCTCGACGCTTTTCCCGCGGTCGCCGTCGGCGGTAAACGCTGCCTTGACGCAGGCGCGTCCACCGGCGGCTTTACTGACGTCCTCTTGCGGCGGGGGGCAGAGCACGTAGTGGCGGTCGACGTCGGGCATGGCCAGCTCGTGCCGCAGCTGAGGGACGACCCCCGGGTGAGCGTCTATGAGGGGCTGAACGTCCGTTACATGGACCCGGACCAGATCGGCGGCACGGCGGAGCTGACCGTGGCGGACCTGTCCTTCATCTCGTTGACGCTCGTCGTGGCCCCGCTGGCCGCGTGCACCAGCCCCGGCGGCGACCTCGTGCTCATGGTCAAGCCGCAGTTCGAGATCGGCAAGGAGCGGCTCGGGCGCACCGGCGTGGTCACGTCCGAGCGCGAACGCCGGATGGCAGTCGGTAAAGTGGCGGGGGCTGCCGTGGATGCTGGACTGGAACTCCGCGGACTGGCCACCAGCCCGCTGCCCGGGCAGGACGGAAATGTCGAATACTTCCTGTGGATAAAACGAAGAATTGCCGAAGACTTGCCTAAGATCGAAGAGCGGGATGCAGCCGTGGCTGTGTTGCTCGGAAAAATCTGGCCGAACCACTAGAGAGCGGAACCGATGAGCAGGCGTGTACTGGTACTTGCCCACACCGGCCGCGAAGAATCCCTGAAGGCTGCCTGGGAGGCGTGCGCCCAGCTGCACGCGTCCGGCATCATCCCGGTGATGCAGGAATCGGAACTGGGCGACATGGAGGGCTTTTTCGGCCGGCTGGAGCACCCTGTGGAGGTTCTGCACGACCATGTCCAGCTGCCCGATGTGGAGCTTGTCATGGTGCTCGGCGGGGACGGCACCATCCTTCGGGCCGCGGAACTCGTCAGGGAAGTGGATGTTCCCCTCCTCGGCGTGAACCTGGGCCACGTGGGGTTCCTGGCCGAAAGCGAGCGGGCGGACCTCGCCCAGACCGTGGAATGGATCGCCAGCCGTGAATACACGGTGGAAGAGCGCATGACCATTGACGTCCAGGTGTGGGTCCGCGGGCAGAAAATCTGGCACACGTGGGCACTCAATGAGGCAGCCATCGAAAAGGGGAACCGCGAGCGGATGCTTGAGGTGGTCACCGAGGTGGACGAGCGTCCGCTGACCTCCTTCGGGTGCGACGGCGTGGTGCTCGCCACGCCCACGGGATCGACGGCCTACGCGTTCTCGGCCGGCGGCCCCGTGGTGTGGCCCGAAGTGGAAGCCCTGCTGATCGTCCCCATCAGCGCCCACGCGCTGTTCGCCAAGCCGCTGGTGGTCTCACCGCGGTCCAGGCTTGCCGTGGAGGTGCTGAACCGGACGGACGCGCAGGGCGTGCTGTGGTGCGACGGCCGCCGATCGGTTGACCTTCCGCCCGGCGCCCGGGTGGAGGTCACGCGTTCCGCCACCCCCGTCCGGCTGGCCCGCACCCACCAGACGCCGTTTTCCGCACGGCTGGTCCGCAAATTCGAACTGCCCATCCACGGCTGGCGCGGGCCGGTGCCGCAGTCCGGGACCGTCACCACAGGCCCTGTGCCGATCGTGCGGACGCCCCGGTCCATGGCTCCTCCGCCGGCGCCCGGCTACGCCGGGCAGATCCTTGCCGGGCAGTCCGAAGAAACCGATCCTCCGACTGGGAAGTGATCCATGCTTGAAGAACTGAGAATCCGCGATCTGGGCGTTATTGCTGACGCCACGCTGCCGCTGGGCCCCGGGCTCAGCGTGGTCACCGGCGAAACCGGCGCCGGCAAGACCATGGTGGTCACCGCCGTCGGGCTGCTGCTCGGCGCGCGGTCCGACGCCGGTGCCGTCCGCAGCGGCGCAAAGAGCGCCTCCGCCGAAGCCGTCGTCAGGCTCGAGTCCGGGCATGGCGCCGTGGAACGAGCCCGTGACGCCGGGGCGGAAATCGAGGAGTTCGACGGCGGCGCGGAGCTGCTGCTGGCACGGCGCCTGGGTGCAGACGGGCGCAGCCGCGCGTTCCTCGGCGGCAGGGCCGCGCCGGTGGGCGTGCTGGCCGAAATCGGCGAGTCGCTCGTGGTGGTGCACGGGCAATCGGACCAGATCAGGCTCAAGAGCGCCGCAGCCCAGCGCGAGGCCCTGGACAAGTTCGCGGGGGAGGCCCTGGCCGCCGCCCTGGGTGGATTCCAACAGCTGTACGCCTCGTGGAAGGCCAGCCAGACCGAGCTGGAGACCCTCCGCAGTGCGGCGCGGGACCGGCTGCGCGAGGCCGAATCCCTCGAGGCCTCGCTGGCGGAGATCGACGCAGTGGACCCCCAGCCGGGGGAAGACGAAACTCTCAAGGCCGAGGCCGTGAAGCTGGCGAACGTCGAGGAGCTCCGGATCGCGGCCACCGCGGCACACCAGGCGCTTATCGCAGAGGACTTCGGCGAAACCGGTGACGCCACGACGCTGGTGGACAGCGCCAAGCGGACACTGGAGCACGTGGCCGAGCACGATGAGGAGCTCGGCGCGGCCGCCGCGCGGCTCGCGGAAGTGGGGTTCCTGCTCAACGACATCGCCACCGAGCTGGCAAGCTACCAGGCCGGCCTGGACTCGGAGGGCCCTGAACGGCTGGCAGAGATCGAGGAACGCCGGGCAGCCCTCGCCAAGCTCGTCCGCAAGTATGCACCGAGCATCGACGAAGTCCTGGAGTGGGCGGAGAAGGCCCGCGTCCGCTTCGATGAGCTGCAGGACGATTCCACGCGGATCGAGAGCCTGGACGCAGAGGTGGCCCGGGCAGAGGTGGAGCTCACCAAGCAGGCTTCGGCCATCAGCAAGATCCGGGCGAAGGCAGCCAAGGACCTGTCCGCAAGGGTGAGTGCCGAACTGACGGCCCTCGCCATGGCGGATGCCACCCTCGTGATCAACATCGAGGCCGCAGGCCAGCTGGGCCCCTACGGCGCGGACGACATTTCCTTCCTGCTCCGGCCCCACTCGGGTGCGCCGGCCCGGCCCCTGGGCAAGGGTGCATCCGGCGGTGAGCTCTCGCGTGTCATGCTCGCCATCGAAGTCGTGCTGGCCGCCGTCGACCCCGTGCCCACGTTCGTCTTCGACGAAGTGGACGCCGGGGTGGGTGGCCGCGCCGCCGTCGAAATCGGGCGCCGGCTGGCCATGCTGGCACGGCATGTTCAGGTCCTCGTGGTCACCCACCTGCCGCAGGTCGCCGCCTTCGCTGACCAGCACATCCGGGTGACCAAGACCTCCGTACGGGGTGCCGACGGCGCCACCGCCACCGGGTTCACCTCCAGCGACGTGCAGCTGCTGGACGAACCCGAGCGGGTCCGGGAACTGGCACGGATGCTGGCGGGCCAGGAGGATTCGGAGACGGCGCAGGCCCACGCGCAGGAGCTGCTGGACGACGCCAGGCTGCTGCCGCAACAGGCCTAGGCGGCCTCAGCCCCTGGGTCTCTCTTGCCCTCAGGGCGCCGGGCACGGGAGACTGAGGCATTTGGGGGCGCGTTACCCGACCCGTGGAAGGCTCAATTGATGATAGGCTCGAATTCCGTGGTGCAGCGATCAAATTCCCGTGTAAATTCCCGGTTCCCGGGCTCGTCCAAGACGACCAAACACATCTTCGTCACCGGCGGTGTGGCGTCCTCGCTCGGTAAGGGACTGACGGCTTCAAGCCTCGGCCACCTGCTGCGGGCACGCGGTTTGTCTGTAACTATGCAGAAGCTCGATCCCTACCTCAATGTGGATCCGGGCACGATGAACCCCTTCCAGCACGGCGAGGTCTTCGTCACAGATGACGGCGCCGAGACCGACCTCGACATCGGGCACTACGAGCGCTTCCTCGACGAAAACCTCGAGGGCTCCGCGAACGTGACCACCGGCCAGGTCTACTCCACCGTGATCGCCAAGGAGCGCCGCGGCGAGTACCTCGGCGACACCGTCCAGGTCATCCCGCACATCACCGATGAGATCAAGCGCCGCATGCGGCTTCCGTCCGAGGGCAAGAACGCGCCGGACGTCATCATCACCGAGATCGGCGGCACGGTTGGCGATATCGAGTCGCAGCCGTTCCTTGAGTCCGCCCGCCAGGTCCGCCAGGACATCGGCCGGACCAACGTCTTCTTCCTGCACGTGTCCCTGGTCCCGTACATCGGGCCCTCGCAGGAACTCAAGACCAAGCCCACCCAGCACTCCGTGGCGGCCCTCCGCTCCATCGGCATCCAGCCCGAAGCGATCGTGATCCGCTCCGACCGCGAAGTGCCCGATGCTATGCGCGAGAAGATCGGCCGTATGTGCGACGTCGATATCGACGCCGTGGTCAATGCCGCCGATGCGCCCAGCATCTACGACATTCCCAAGACCCTGCACACCCAGGGCCTGGATTCCTACATCGTCCGGGCGCTCGACCTGCCCTTCAAGGACGTCGACTGGACCAGCTGGGACAAGCTGCTCGAAGCTGTCCACAATCCGAAGCACGAAGTCGAAATTGCCCTCGTGGGCAAGTACATCGACCTTCCGGATGCCTACCTCTCCGTGACCGAGGCCCTGCGCGCCGGCGGTTTCGCCAACGACGCCAAGGTCAAGATCCGCTGGGTGCCGTCCGATGAGTGCGAAAGCCACGAAGGCGCGGTCCGGTCGCTGGACGGCGTGGACGCCATCTGCGTTCCCGGCGGGTTCGGCATCCGCGGCCTCGAAGGCAAGCTGGGTGCGTTGAAGTTCGCCCGTGAATCCAGGCTGCCGGTGCTGGGCCTGTGCCTGGGACTGCAGTGCATGGTCATCGAGTACGCCCGCAACGTGGTCGGCCTCGAAGGCGCTTCCTCCAGCGAGTTCGAGCCCGACTCCAAGTACCCGGTCATCGCCACCATGGAAGAGCAGCTCGAGTTCGTCGAGGGCCGCGGTGACCTCGGGGGCACCATGCGCCTCGGACTCTACGAGGCCAAGCTGGAAGAGGGCTCGGTCATTGCCGAGACCTACGGCACCACCACCGTCAGCGAACGCCACCGCCACCGCTACGAGGTCAACAACAAGTACCGCGAGCAGATTGCCGCCCAGGGCCTCGTGTTCTCCGGCACATCGCCGGACGGCAAGCTCGTCGAGTACGTGGAGCTGCCGCGTGAGGTGCACCCGTATTACGTGGCAACGCAGGCCCACCCCGAGCTGAGTTCGCGGCCCACGCGCCCGCACCCGCTGTTCGCAGGGCTGGTCAAGGCTGCGCTGGACCACCAGAGCGGCAATGCCGACACCGGCTCCGTTGCTCCTGTGTCCGGGACCGCAGCGCCGGAGGTGCCAGCCGCTGAGGCTGCCTCCGGGGCGACCGCCCGCTAACTGATTGCACGGTAGGCCAGAGCACTAATGACGGAGGACGGCGCGATGCCCGGTATTTCTGAAAACACCCCTGCTGCACGGCAGGTTTCGGATGCGCCGAGCCCGCGCCGTCTGCTGTCCACGGAAAAGGTCTACGAGGGCCGGATCTGGGACGTCGTGAGCGACAGCTTCAAGCTGACCGACGACGGCACCGCGCTGGTGCGTGACTACATCGACCACCCCGGGGCCGTGGCCGTGCTGCCCATGAACGACGACGGCGAGGTGCTGCTGATCAAGCAGTACCGGCACCCGGTCGGCATGGACCTCTGGGAGATTCCCGCAGGCCTGCTGGACGTCGAAGGCGAGGACTTCGTGGCAGGAGCCGCGCGGGAACTCGCCGAGGAAGCGGATCTCGTGGCCGGTACATGGAACGTCCTGGCGGATTTCTTCAACTCTCCCGGATCCTCCAGCGAAGCCATCCGCATCTACCTTGCCCGCGGGCTCACCGAAGTGCCGCACCACGAGCTTCACGTCCGCACGGACGAGGAAGCCGAAATTGAACTGCACTGGATTCCGCTCGAAGAAGCCGTGGCTGCGGTGCTGGAGGGTCGCCTGCATAACCCGTCCGCCGTCGTCGGGGTCCTTGCCGCCGCGGCGGCTAAGGCAGACGGATTTTCCGGGCTGCGGCCGGCCGATGCCCCGTGGCCGGCCCACCCCAGCCAGCGCTGATGACGGCGGGCACGGCAGCAGCTGAGACCCCGCCCGCCCCGGGCGATCCTGGAGGGGACCGGGAGGCTCAGGTGCGCCCGGGCGCCGACCGTACCCGTTCCGAACGCCCGAGGACCGCGATCGACCGCGCCGTCACCGACTACCTCCAGCACATGGGCGTCGAGCGGGGCCTGGCCGCCAACACCCTCTCCGCCTACCGCCGCGACCTCGTGCGGTACTCCAACTACCTCGCCGCCGAAGGCCTCAGCCGCCCCGGCGATGTGACGCGCCGGCACGTGACGGGCTTCGCCCAGGCATTGTCTGACGGTTCGGACGGCGGAACTCCCCTGGGCGTGAGGTCGGCGGCCCGCACCGTCGTCGCCGTCCGTGGGCTGCACAAGTTTTGGGCACTGGAAGGCATGACGACGGCGGATCCCGCCAGCGACGTCCACCCGCCCCTGCCGGGGAAGCGGCTGCCCAAGGCCATCACCGTGGACGAGGTCACCCGGATCCTGGAAGCCGCCGGTACCGACACCGCCACGGGCCTGCGGGACAGGGCCCTGCTCGAATTCCTCTATTCCACCGGCGCCCGCATCAGCGAGGCAGTCGGGCTGGACGTGGATGACATCTCCGTGCAGCCGGCCGAAGACGGACCCGCCATAGTGCGGCTGTTCGGCAAGGGATCGAAGGAGCGGCTGGTTCCGCTCGGATCCTATGGGGCCCGGGCCCTGGATGCGTACCTGGTGCGCGGCCGGCCCCTGCTCGCGGCCAAGGGCAAAGGAACACCGGCGCTCTTCCTCAATGCCCGGGGCGGGAGGATCAGCCGGCAGAGCGCGTGGACGATTTTGAAGGCCGCAGCCGAAAAAGCCAACATCACCAAGGATGTGTCCCCGCACACCCTGCGCCACTCGTTCGCCACCCACCTGCTCGAGGGCGGGGCGGACGTCCGCGTCGTGCAGGAACTGCTGGGCCATGCCTCGGTCACCACCACCCAGGTGTACACGCTCGTCACAGCTGACACGCTCCGGGAAATCTACGCCGCCGCCCACCCGAGGGCGCTGGGATAGAGAATGGATCCATGAGTTCGACGTCTGTCACGCTGTGCTTCCTGTTGCGCGATGGCCCAGCAGGCCCCCAGGTCCTGCTGGGCCTGAAAAAGACCGGGTTCGGCGTCGGCAAGATCGTTGGTCTGGGCGGTCACGTTGAAGCGGGGGAGACCGACGCCCAGGCTGCCTGCCGTGAGGTTCACGAGGAAGCCGGCGTCACCGTGCTGGAGGAAGACCTTCGCGACGCCGGACTGATCGAATTCGTCTTTCCGGCCCGGCCGGAATGGAATATGTCCACCCGGCTCTTTACCGCCCGGCGCTGGGCCGGCGACCCGGTGGAGAGCTCGGAAATTCTTCCGGAATGGTTCCTGGTTTCCGCTCTTCCCTTGGAGCGCATGTGGCAGGACGCGGAGCACTGGCTGCCCGCGGCCGTGGACGGGGGAGTCGTCGAGGCCGTCATCACCCTAAACGAGGACAACGAGACCGTGGCCTCCGCTGAATATTCTTCGCGGAGTGTGTAACAGCCCGGGCCGCTGGCGGAAACAATACGTGTAGCCTGCCAGGCCAGGACCGTACTTCTTTCGTTTGGGGGATGCGTGGGATCGGAACGCGAACTGGCGTTCATCGCCGTTCACAGGGAAAGCTATCCGCGGGTCTACAGATTCGTGCGTCGGCGCGTGGAGTCCGCGGAGGTTGCCGAAGAGCTTGCAGCGGACGTCTTCCGCGTGGTGTGGCAGAAGTGGGACGACAGGCCCCGGACGGACTCCGCCTGGCTTTTTACGGTTGCCCGGAACCTGATCGGAAATGCCTACCGCAGCCGTGACCGGATGCTGGCGCTGCAGGAGAAACTCAGATCAGCCGCGGAACTCCGCCCCGATGCGGAGTCCGAGGACCTGGTGGTCCAGGATGTCATGGCGGCACTGCGTGAGAACGAGCGCGACATCCTCCAGCTGGCCTACTGGGACGAGTTAAGCATGGCGGAAATCGCCGGCGTCCTTGGGTGCAGCGAATCCGCCGCGAGGGTCCGGCTGCACCGTGCGCGGGCGGCCTTTCGCAAACGGATGCCGGCGGCGGCAGGGTCGATCACTCAGAAGATGGAGGCATGAGATGGATCCGATCCAGAAGCTGATTTCCGGGGCCGACCCGCTCCGTAATGACACTGCGGAAGTTCCCGACGCTGACGCGGCCCTGCGCGGAGTCCTCGCCGGACCACCCGTCTTCAGCGACGGCCTGCCAGCCAACGTGGTGCCGTTCGTGGAACGGAGGCGGAGCAGGGCGCGGTTAGCCGGCGTGCTTGGGCTGGCCGCAGCGGCAGTGACCGCCGGCGTCCTGGTGGGCACGAACCTCGGGGCCGTGACGCTGGCCCCCGCTCCTGCCGGCCCCGCCGCGCCGACAGCCTCAGAAGCCACTCCGACGGTATCGCCGACGCCGGCTGCATCACGGACGGCGGCGGCGCCGGCACCAACCCAGGCAGCGCCAGCAGGTGCGTGGGTGTCCTTTACCGACGCGACAGGCCAGGCCACCTTCGAACACCCGGACGGATGGACGGTAAGAGAAGATCCGCAAACCATCGCCGGAGGCTCCTACAACGCTGTCGAGGTGAGAAATTCCGGCGGCAAGACCGTGGCCACCCTGAATCTGGCCTACGACGGCACGGGAGGCCCGATGTGCCCCGACCCAAAGCCCTTCCAAACGCTTGATTCAGTGGTTCTCGATATTCCGCAAAAGGCCGCCAAACTCAGGGAATTTCCGCGTGGCCCCTCGGCATTTGTCTTCAGGGTCATCCGGGGAGAGAAGGTGTACGGCTCCATGGCACTCACCGACGGCGAGCTGGCTCCGCAGCCCACCACGTGCGGTTTGTATAACGGGATCCTGGGTCCGGACAACGTTCCTTTCGCGCACTTTGGTGACTCCGTGTGGCTCACCGCTGATGGTCAGAACGCTCCGCTCACCTTCGATACCGTCGCAGCAGCGAAGGCCCACATGCAGACGCAGGAGTACCAGGACATTAAGCGCATGCTGGTCTCCCTGGCGCTGCGCCCGGCCGGAACGGCCCCGGCACGTGGTTAGTTAGCAGACAGGCCTGCCGTAACGGCGCCGGGCCGGCCACCGATGTGGTGACCGGCCCTGCGTCGTGCGTTCCGCGGCTGTGGAACCTAGGGCACGTGCCGTTCCTCGGCGCCGTTGTAGGTGCTCAGCGGCCGGATCAGTGAGTTCGATTCGAGCTGTTCCATGATGTGGGCCGTCCAGCCGGTGATGCGGCTGGCGACGAACAGCGGGGTGAACATCTGCGTGTCGAAGCCCATGAGGTGATAAGTAGGCCCGGCCGGGTAATCCAGGTTCGGCTTGATCCCCTTGGCCTCATCCATGGCGGACTCGAGCCCGTTGTAGAGCCCCAGCAGTTCCGGCCTGCCGTAGTGGGCGATCATCTTGTCCAGGGCGGCCTTCATGGTGGGCACGCGAGAGTCGCCGTGCTTGTACACGCGGTGCCCGAAGCCCATCACCTTCTTTTTGTTCGCCAGCGCATGTTCCATCCAGGCCTTGGCCCGGGCCGCGGCATCCTCCAGGGATTCCTCCGGGCGGATCCCGATCTCGTCGAAGGTGTGCATGACGGCCTCGTTCGCGCCGCCGTGCAGCGGACCCTTGAGCGCGCCGATCGCGCCGGTCACCGCCGAATGCAGGTCGGACAGCGTGGACGTGATGACCCTGCCGGCGAAGGTGGAGGCGTTGAAGGAGTGCTCGGCGTAGAGAATCATGGAGACGTTGAAGGCCTCCACCACTTCCGGCACCGACTCCTCGCCGAACGTCATCCACAGGAAGTTGGCGGAGTAACCAAGGTCGTCGCGGGGCTCCACCAGGGCCTGGCCGCGCCGGCGGCGCTGGTCGTACGCCACGACGGCGGGCATGGCCGCGAACAGGTCCACGGCCTTGGCCATGTTGGCCTCCCGGGAGGAATCCTCCGCGAGTTCGTGGCGCGCGCCCATGACCGAGGCAGCGGTCCTGCAGACATCCATGGGGTGGGCCGTGACCGGCAGGATGTCGATCACCTGTTTCACCACAGGGTCCAGGGGACGTCCGGCCCGCTCCCGCCCCGTAAAGGCGGCCAGCTCCTCTGTAGTGGGGAGTTCGCCGTTCCAGAGCAGGTAGGCGACCTCTTCGAAGCTGCACCGTGCTGCGAGTTCCTGGACCGGATAGCCCCGGTACAGCAGCGAATTGGTATCGGAGTTGACCTTGGAGACGGCGGTGTAATCCACCACGACGCCTGCGAGGCCTTTTTTGATCTCTTCTTCAGCCATGCTGAACTCCTTCGTTCCTTGCCTCAGTTGACCGGCCCCCCAGGGCCGGCGGTCCGGTTTGGACTGCGCGTCAGTCGGTTCCGGGGATCCGGAAATTAAAGACGCCCGTATCAAAGCGGTTGTAGGCCTCGTAGTCCACGAGGTCGTACAGCCGCGCACGGGTGAGCATGCTTCCTACCTGTGCCTCCTGCGTTCCGTCGGCCCTGATCGATTCCAGCGTACGCTCCGCGGCGCCCATGGCACTACGGAGCAGGGTCACGGGATAGATGACCATGTTCACGCCGACGTTCTGGAGCTGGTCCACGGTGAACAGGGCGCTTTTCCCGAACTCGGTCATGTTGGCCAGGATCGGCACGTCGACGGCGTCCCGGATGGCCTGGAATTCGCTGAGGTCCTTCATGGCTTCCGGGAAGATGGCGTCGGCTCCGGCATCCACCAGGGCGCGGGCCCGGTCCTTCGCGGCCTCCAGGCCCTCAACCGCCCGGATGTCGGTGCGGGCCATGATGAGGAAGTTGGGGTCGCGCCGGGCATCGGCGGCGGCCCGGATGCGTTTGGTGGCGGTGTCGAGGTCCACGACGTTCTTGCCGTCCAGGTGGCCGCAGCGTTTGGGGTTGAACTGGTCTTCGATGTGGCAGCCGGCGAGTCCGGCGTTTTCCAGTTCCTGGACGCTGCGGGCGACGTTCATGGGCTCGCCGAACCCGGTGTCGGCGTCCACGATCGAGGGCAGGTCGGTCATCCGGGCGATCTGCCCGGCCCGTTGCGCGACTTCTGTCAGGGTGGTCAGCCCGATGTCCGGCAGGCCGAGGTCGTTGGCCAGCACCGCGCCGGAGATGTAGACCCCGGCGAACCCCTTTTCCTCGATCAGCCGTGCGGAGAGGGGGTTGAAGGCGCCGGGGAACTGCGCGATGGTGCCGGAGGCCAGCAGTTCACGGAAGCGCAGGCGTTTCTGTTCGGGTGTGGTCTTGGAGTACAGCATTTAGAACAGCCCCTTGGGTGCCGCGGCGAAGTCGATGACGCCGGGGGCGGCGGTGATGTTGAGCTGGTCGAGTTCGCCGGCCACCAGTTCCGGGAGGCGTTCGACGGTGGCGAGGAACCTGTTGATTTCGGCTTCTTCGACCAGGCCGGTGGCCAGGGTGCGGAACTTGTTCACGTACTGCTCGCGGGCGAACGGCCGGGCACCGAGCGGATGGGCATCGGCCACGGCGATTTCGTCGGTGATGACGGTGCCGTCGGTCAGGGTGATTTCCACGGACCCGCCGAAGGCCTTCTCGTTGATGTCCAGGGAGTGGTAGCGGCGGGTCCATTCCGGGTCCTCCACGGTGGTGACCTTGTGCCACAGCTCCACCGTGTCAGGCCGGGCGGCGCGCTCGGGGGCGTAGGAGTCCACGTGGTGCCAGGCGCCGTCCTGCAGCGCGACGGTGAAGATGTACGGGATGGAGTGGTCCAGGGTCTCCCGGGACGCGGTGGGGCTGTACTTCTGCGGATCGTTTGCGCCCGAGCCGATCACGTAGTGGGTGTGGTGGCTGGTCTTGATCAGCACGGACTGCACGTTGGACGGGTCCGTGGCCTCGGGGTGTTCCTTGTGCAGCTTCCGTGCCAGGTCGATCCAGGCCTGGGCCTGGTATTCCGCGGAGTGCTCCTTGGTGTAGGTGTCCAGGATGGCGCGTTTCGCCTCACCGGGCGTCGGCAGCGGGACCATGTAGGAGGCGTCCGGGCCGTCCAGCATCCAGGCGATGACACCGTCCTCGCCTTCGTAGATGGGCACCGGGGAGGTCTGTCCGCGCATCGAGCGGTCCACGGCCTCTACGGCCATCTTGCCCGCGAATGCAGGGGCGTGGGCCTTCCAGGTGGAGATTTCGCCCTTGCGGGACTGCCGCGTCGCGGTGGTGGTGTGCAGTGCCTGGCCCACGGACTGGAAGATCGTTTCGACGTCGAGGCCCAGCAGGGTGCCGATCCCGGCCGCGGCGGACGGGCCCAGGTGCGCCACGTGGTCGATCTTGTGCTTGTGCAGGCAGATCGCCTTCACGAGGTTCACTTGGATCTCGTAACCGGTGGCGATGCCGCGGATGAGGTCCGCGCCGCTGGATCCCACGTGTTGGGCCACCGCCAGGATGGGCGGGATGTTGTCGCCCGGGTGGGAGTAGTCCGCCGCGAGGAAGGTGTCGTGGTAGTCCAGTTCGCGGACCGCGACACCGTTGGCCCAGGCCGCCCATTCAGGGGAAACCCGTTCGCCGATTCCGAAGACCTTTGCGCCCTTGCCGTTGGCAGAAGGGCCGTGGGCGAGGGCTTGCGCCCGGGCCGCAATGATGGGAGCACGGTTCAGCGATGCAATGGCCACCGAAGCGTTGTCGATGATGCGGTTGATCACCATTTCGGTGACGTCGTCGGTGACGGCTACCGGGTCGGCGGCGACCACGGCGATCTTGTGGGCCAGCTGGTCCTCGCGGGGCAGGTTTTCCTCGCTCTTGTATACGCGGACGTGGTGTTCCTTCACTATGGGGGCTCCTTGCTAGGTATGGACGGCTAATGGGGTGTGTGGGTCGCTTTGACGTGGGAAAGACTGCGGTGCAGGTGCACGGTGGTGGCCGCTTCGGCCAGGCGCGGGTTGCGGGCGGCTATCGCTTCGGCGATGGCCGCGTGCTCGGCCGCTGCTGCGGTGAGCCGGGCGGCGTCGTCGGCGGCCAGCCGCCGGACGCGCACCAGATGCACCCGAAGGCTCCGCATGGCCTGGGCCAGATAGGAGTTGGAGATAGCCGCATCAATGGCTTCATCCAGCCTGCCGACAAGCTCGTAGTATTCGTGCCGGGCCGGATCAGCGCCGCTGATCAGGTCCGGCGCTTCGAGCAGCTCCTTCTGGAGCTGGAGGAAGAGTGCGGCGTCGCCGCGCTCGGCAGCCAGGGCAGCTGCCCTGCCCTCGAGCGTTTCGCGGAGCTCGAACAGTTCGTCGATGTCCTCAAGCGAGATATCGGTGACGACGACGCCACGGCCGCCCGCCGTCGTCGTCAGCCCTTCCGCCGTCAGGCGGCTCAGCGCCTCCCGAAGGGGCGTGCGTGAGACGCCCAGGCGTTCGGACTGCTCGACTTCGGCGAGCACCGTCCCGGGGAGGAGCCGCCACTCGATGATGTCATCACGCAGTGCCGCGTACGCCCGGTCGCTGGCGCGCATGCCGCCTCCCTTCAATGGTCGATGCCACTGAGTGTATACATGAAGGCGGACTTTGCCCAGCGTTATCCGGATTTTCCGCGCATTATCCGGTTCCGTGTATACACGGAACCTGGCCCGGAGGCGCTCAGGCCCGGGACCAGCGGTATTCGTTTTCCGGGCGGCCTGGCGCCCCGTACCGGGCGGTGCGGGAGACCGTGCCGGCGTCGGCCAGGTACTCCAGGTAGCGCCGGGCCGTGACCCGGGACATGCCCAGCGCCGTCATCACCTCTGTGGCTGAAACCGCCCCCGGCTGCTGCCTGATGAAGTCGCGGACCGCCTCAAGGGTGGACGGTGCCAGGCCTTTGGGAAGGGGCAGCTCGGACGGCGCCCTGAGGCTCGCGAACGCCTGGTCGACGTCGCTCTGGGAAGCTCCCATCTTGGAGGATCCGGCTCCGGGTGCGGCCAACTGCTCGCGGAACTGCCGGTAACTCTCCAGCTTGTCCGCGAACGTGGCAAACGTGAACGGCTTGATGAGGTACTGCACCACGCCGATGGAGACAGCGTTGCGGACGATCGTGAGCTCCCTGACCGCCGTGATGGCAATGATGTCGGCAAAGTGGCCGGCGGAACGCATGCGGCGGGCGATGTCCAGCCCGTGCAGATCCGGAAGGTTCATGTCCAGGAGGACCAGCTCCACGGGACTGCCGGCGGCTGCGAACTCGGTAAGCATCCGCAGGGCAGACTGCCCATCCGGGGCGGTACCGGCCAGCGTGAAGCCGTCCAGCCTGCCCACATAGGCGGCATGCGCCGCCGAGGCGATCGGCTCGTCCTCGACGACGAGGACCCGGATGTCTGTCACGCTTGCTCCTCCAGGAGACTGTGCGGGTCCGGCAAGGGCAGCGCGATGTGGAAGCGTGCGCCGCCCGAGCGGCCGGAATTGGTGATGGTCATCGTACCGGCCAGACGCTGGACCGCCTGCTTCACAAGCGCCAGCCCGAGGCCGCGGCCGAAGGGCCCGGCCTCCTTGGTGCTGAAGCCGTACCGGAAAATGTCGTCGATGGCATCCGGTGCAATGCCCTTGCCGGAATCCTCGACAGTGATCTCCAGTCCGCCGCCGTCTGACTCCACCGTCAGCTCCACACGCCTCGGGGCCGGTGCGTCGGAGGCGGCATCGATGGCGTTGTCCAGCAGGTTGCCAAGAATGGTGACGAGGTCCTGGACGGCAAGGCCCGTGGCGCCTGTTGTCCGGGACGCCTCCACGGCCAGCTCCACGCCGCGTTCATGGGCTTCGGCGGCCTTGCCCATGATGAGCGCGCTGAGCACGGGTTCCTGCACGGACCCCATGATGTCGTCCGTCATCTGCTGGCTGAGTTCAAGATCTTTGGTGGCGAAGTCGAGGGCCTCGCCGGTCCGGCCGAGCTCCAGCAGCGAAACCATGGTGTGGAGGCGGTTGGCGTGCTCGTGGGTCTGGGCGCGCAGTGCGTCCGAGAGCGTCCGCATGGTCTGAAGCTCGCTTCCCAGCGATTCGATTTCGGTGCGGTCCCGGATCGTGGCAACTGTTCCGAACACCGGGGCAGGCCGGCCTGCGGGGGAGTCCGGGCCCACGGCGGGGCCCTGGTTCACCACCAGGACGCCGGAGGCCGTCAAATGGATTTCATCGTGGACGGTGCGGCCCGATTCAAACAGGTTCTTCAGGCTCGGCGTCAGCGGCAGGTCGGCCAGGAACGGAGCGTTTGACGGATCGTCGCCCGAGTCCCGCGGCTCGAGCCCCAGCAGTTCGGCGGCCTGGTCGTTGTACATCACCACGCGTCCCCTGGGGTCGATCAGGATGACACCTTCGCGCACCGAATGCAGCACGGATTCGTAGTAGGCAAAGAGCTGGGCAAGCTGTTCCGGTCCCCAGCCGCGCGTTACCCGCCGGAGATATCCTCCGAGCAGCCAGGAGGCGATGGACCCGGCCGCGAGGAGGGCGCCGGAGATAGCCAGCAGGGCCGGAATCCTGCCGGCCACCGCGACGTCGATGGTTCTGACCGTGACACCGGCGGCCACCAGGGCCTTTACCGAGCCGCCGGCGTCCTTGACCGGAGCAATTGTCCGTACGGAGGGGCCCAGGGTTCCGGCGGTGATTTCCGTGAACACGCGCCCCTCAAGGGCATCGGAGATTGAACCGATGTACGGCTGGCCAAGCTCCTCGGTCCGGGGGTGCGTCCAGCGTGTCCTGTCCGGCGCCATGATGGTGATGAAATCGGCGTCGGCGTCCTCCATCACCCTGAGCGCGTAGGGCTGGAGCCGGGCCGAGGGATCAGCGGAGGCCGCGGCCTGCAGCACCAGCGGGTTGTCTGCAACTGAAACCGCCAAGGCCGTCATCCGGCGTCCGGCCTCGTCATAGGTGCGGTCGCGGGCGTCGATGAAGGCCGCGGTCCCCACGACTGCGGTGAGCGCCAGCACGAACAGCAGATTGGCCACGAACAGCCGCCTGGCAATGCTCCAACGGTGGATCACAACACCTCCTATGACCAATATGAACGCAACGGTGAGCCAAGTCACTTTGTGCCGAATGATGGAAATCACAAAGGACCGACGCGATCAGCCCAGAGTCTGTGCCGAAGCGTTTTCCAGATTATCCATAAGGAGACACATCATGGCTTCTCAACGAGGAGAGTCGGCTGCACCGGCCAAGGCCGGCCGCAAGGGACTGGACAAGTCCCACTACCTTTACATCGCCGTCATCGCCGCCGTCATCCTGGGCGCCGTGGTGGGGCTGCTGTTCCCCGAAGTCGGGAAATCCCTGAAGCCGCTGGGCGACGGGTTCATCAAACTCATCAAGATGATGATCGCCCCGATTATCTTCTGCACCATCGTCTTGGGCATCGGCTCCATCGCCAAGGCCGCGACCGTCGGCAAGGTCGGCGGCCTGGCCCTCGGGTACTTTGTCCTCATGTCGACGTTCGCCCTTGGCATCGGCCTTGTGGTCGGCAACCTGATCCACCCCGGTGAAGGCCTGAAGCTGGCGCCGTACGATCCCAACAAGAAGGCTGAACTAGACAGCACCGTAGCTTTCCTCCTTGGCATCATCCCGGGCGACATCCCTGTCCTGCCCACACTCTTCGCCGCCATCCTCGTGGGCTTTGCACTGCAGAAGATGGGCGCGCAGGGCGCCCCGGTCCTCAAGGCCATCGGCCACGGCCAGGCTGTGGTGTTCCGGATCCTCATCATGATCATGTGGCTGGCTCCGGTCGGCGCATTCGGCGCCATCGCTGCGGTTGTCGGTGCCACGGGCTTCCAGGCAATCGTGAGCATGTTCACCCTGATGGCCGCGTTCTACATCACCTGTGCACTTTTCATCGTGGTAATCCTCGGCGGCCTCCTGCAGGCGGTGGCAGGCGTGAACATTTTCAAGCTGATGAAGTACCTGGCACGCGAATACCTCCTGATCTTCTCCACCTCATCGTCCGAGGCCGCGCTGCCCCGCCTGATCGCCAAGCTCGAGCACCTGGGTGTCTCCAAGCCGGTCGTAGGCGTCACCGTTCCCACCGGTTACTCCTTCAACCTGGACGGCACGGCCATCTACCTGACCATGGCATCCCTGTTCGTGGCCAACGCCATGGGAACCCCGCTGGATCTTGGTGCCCAGATCTCCCTGCTGATCTTCATGATCATCGCCTCCAAGGGTGCAGCCGGCGTCACCGGTGCAGGCCTGGCCACACTGGCCGCCGGCCTGCAGGCCCACAAGCCCGAACTTCTGGGCGGCGTCGGCATGATCGTCGGCATCGACCGCTTCATGTCCGAGGCCCGGGCCCTGACCAACTTCACCGGAAACGCCGTGGCCACCGTTCTGATCGGAACCTGGGTCAAGGAGATCGACAACCAGCAGGTGGGCCGCGTCCTGTCCGGCGAGGAGCCCTTCGACGAGCAGACCATGATTGCCAGCCACCACGGTGTCCAGGAGACCCCGGCGCAGCAGCCCGTTCCGGCCAACGCCTAGGCATCACAGGGCCAGGCTGAAACCCAGGCTTACCATGCAGCGGCGCTCCAGCGCCCATAACCGCCCGCACAGGCCAGCCCTGTGCGGGCGGTTTGCATGAGCGGAAGGCTAACCTTCGACCTCAAGTAAAAGGTCAAGGCTCAAACGCCATCAAAAGTCAAGTTCCACGAAATGCCGTGTCGGGCGCTGTAGCCTTGGGTGGAAGAAGCACGGGTGCTGGACATTCAGCGGCCCCGGCATTCAGCGGCACAGAAAAATCACCGTCATCGAAAGTGTGGATAGATACGTGAGCAGCGAACAGGGTTCAGCAACTCTGGAAGGCACGGAACTCGACCTGGAAGACGCCGTGATGGGTCCCACAGGACGTCCCTACCGCGAATTTCCGGAGCCCGCGCCGCTGTCCTCCCATGGACCGGCCCGCGTGATTGCAATGGTCAACCAGAAGGGCGGCGTGGGTAAGACCACGTCAACCATCAACCTCGCGGCCGCGCTGGCGGAGTACGGCCGCCGCGTGCTGCTGGTGGACTTCGACCCCCAGGGGGCGCTGTCCGCCGGGCTCGGCGTCAACCCGCACGAACTCGACCTAACCGTCTACAACGTCCTCATGGACCGCAAAGTGGACATCCGTGACGCGATCCACCAGACCGGCGTCGAGAACGTTGACCTGCTGCCTGCCAACATTGACCTGTCCGCCGCGGAGGTCCAGCTCGTCAATGAGGTGGCTCGCGAACAGGTGCTCGACCGCGCGCTGAAGAAGGTCGAGGACGACTATGACATCGTCCTGATCGACTGCCAGCCCTCGCTGGGCCTGCTCACGGTGAATGCGCTCACGGCCGCCCACGGCGTGATCATTCCGCTGATTTGCGAGTTCTTTGCACTGCGGGCCGTGGCGCTCCTGGTGGAAACCATCGACAAGGTCCAGGACCGCCTCAACCCGCGGCTGCAGGTGGACGGGGTCCTCGCCACGATGTACGACGCCCGGACACTGCACAGCCGCGAGGTGATCTCCCGCCTGGTGGAGGCCTTCGGCGACAAGGTCTTTGAGACAGTCATCAAGCGGTCCATCAAGTTCGCCGACGCCACCGTTGCCGCCGAACCGATCACCAGCTACGCCGGCAACCACATCGGCGCCGACGCCTACCGCCGTCTCGCCAAGGAGCTCATTTCGCGCGGCGGCGCGCCGTAGCCTGGGCCGTGGCTGAGTCGGCAACTCCCCTCGCGGAACGTGCCCGGCCGGCCGGCACTTCCGACGGCGGTGCCGCGCCGGAAGCTGGCGCCGCGCCGGATGCCGGCGTTGCGGGCGCGAAAAAGCCGGGTTTCGAAGTCCGCCTGGCGAACTTCACCGGCCCCTTCGACCTCCTGCTGGGGCTGATCGCCAAGCACCAGATGGACATCACCGAGGTGGCACTCGCCACCGTGACCGATGAGTTCATCAAGTACATCCGGAACCTGCAGTCCCTGGGGGAGGAGTGGGCCCTCGACGAAGCCAGCGAGTTCCTCGTCATCGCCGCCACCCTCCTGGACCTCAAGGCCGCCCGGCTGCTCCCGGCCGGCGAGGTCGAGGATGAGGACGACGTCGCACTCCTGGAGGCCCGGGACCTGCTTTTTGCGCGGCTGCTGCAGTACAAGGCGTTCAAGCAGGTGGCCGCCCTCATGGACGCGACCCTTGAGCTCGAGTCCCGGCGGTATCCGCGGCAGGTGGCGCTCGAGGAACACTTCGCGGCGATGCTGCCTGAACTCGTCTGGAAGCACACTCCGCAGCAGTTCGCGGCCCTGGCCGAAGGCGCCCTGACGCCCAAGGCCCCGAAACCCACCGAAGTGGGGATGGCCCACCTGCACGGGAGCCCGGTCAGCGTCAGGGAGCAGGCGGAGCTTATCGGGCTTCGTCTGCGGGAAGGCGGGCCCCTGTCCTTCCGCGCCCTGATTGTCGACGCCGAATCCACGCTCGTGGTGGTTGCGCGTTTCCTCGCCCTGCTGGAGCTCTTCCGCGATCAGGTCGTGGCATTTGACCAGGTGGCGCCCCTCGGCGACCTGGCAGTGCGGTGGACGGCATCGGCCGAATGGAGCAGCGATCAACTGAGCGAAGAATATGAGGACCAGCCGTGAGGAAGCCCCAACAGGAACCGCAGCCCGGCGACGCCACCGACCTGTCCGGGCTACCGGGTGGCGCACGCGCCGCCCTGGAGGCCGTGCTGATGGTGCTGGATGAGCCGGCGTCCGCCACGGACCTTGCAGCAGGCCTGAACCTGACCGTGGAAACGGTGGAGAAGTTGCTGCTGGAACTGCAGCGCGAGTATGACGGCTATACTGTTAAAGCCCCGGATATGGAAACCGCCAGTGACGCTGGCTTCACCTCCAGCCCCCGGGGTTTTGAATTGCGGAATGTTGCCGGTGGCTGGCGCATCTACTCCCGGGCTGAATTCGCCGACATTGTCGGTGCCTTCGTCCTGGAGGGCCAGACAGCCAGGCTGACGCAGGCAGCGCTTGAAACGCTTGCCGTCATCGCTTACCGGCAGCCCGTTTCCAGGGCCAGGGTGTCTGCAATTCGAGGGGTCAACGTTGACTCTGTCGTGCGGACGCTGACCCAGCGCGGGCTGATCGAGGATTCCGGAACTGATCCGGAATCGGGTGCAATCCTGTACCGCACAACGTCGTATTTCCTTGAACGCATGGGAATCGGCTCGGTGGCGGAGTTGCCTCAGATTTCACCGCACCTTCCGGGGCTTGACGGAATCGATGAGTTTTACGACGCCGGAAGAATGTAGGCAACTGTGCCTGCAGAACAGTATTAACCAGTGCAGATTTAATCTGCAGGGCTGGCTAGTGTTGTCCTTGGACAACCGTTGCCGGTCAACACAACGAAGGACGGGTCATGACACAGGCGGGACGCCAGGGTTCACCACGTAAAAGTTCAGGACGTAAAGCTCCGGAACGAAATTCAGCGGGCAGCGCAGGACGCGGTGCCCCCAGCCCCCGCGGCGGCGGTTTCGGCGCCGGCCAGCGGGACTTCTCCAAGGGCGGCGACCGCCCCTACAAGGCCCCCAAGCCGCGCGAGGAGCGTTTTGTCGATCCCGACGAATCACCCGTCGCTGACACGGGCCGGCCTGCCGCAGGCGACTGGAAGTCCGGCGCCAAGCCGGCAGCCAGGAAGCCCGGAGCACGCAAGCCCGGGGCAGGAAAGACGCCCGGCACTCCCGGTGCGCTCAAGCCCAAGCCGCGCTCCGCTGCGGCCAAGGCCTACGGTACGCGCGCGTTCGGTGGCGAGCGGTTCGGCCAGAACCTCGGCGCCGTCCGCAAGCCGTCTCGCAAGCGCGGCCCCAGCGGCCCCGTGCCGCAGTCCGAACTGCACGACGCCGACGGCGTCCGCCTGCAGAAGGTCATGGCCCAGGCCGGAGTGGCTTCGCGGCGCGTCTGCGAAGAGATGATCGCCGAAGGCCGTGTGGAAGTCGACGGCCAGGTCGTCACCGAACTCGGTGTGCGCGTCGACCCCAAGACATCCGTTATCCACGTGGACGGCCTCCGCATCCAGCTCGATGAGTCCCTCGTATACATGGTCTTCAACAAGCCCAAGGGCGTCGTGTCCACCATGGAAGACCCGGACGGGCGTCCGTGCATCAGCGATTTCGTCCGCAATACCCATGGCGAGCGGCTCTTCCACGTCGGCCGCCTGGACGTCGCCACCGAGGGCCTCCTGCTGCTGACGAACGACGGCGAACTGGCCAACCGCCTGACGCACCCTTCCTACGAGGTGCCCAAGACGTACCTGGTCCAGGTCCGGGGTCCCTTCCCGCAGGGCATCGGTGCGAAGCTGAAGGCCGGCGTTGAACTGGAAGACGGCATCGCCTCTGTGGACTCCTTCCGCCTCGTGGACTCCACCCCGGGCCACGTGCTGATCGAAGTTGTGCTGCACTCGGGCAAGAACCGGATCGTCCGCCGGCTGTTCGACGCTGTCGGATTCCCTGTGCTGCGCCTCGTGCGTGTCAAGGTTGGCCCCATCGGACTGGGAGACCAGCGCCAGGGAAGCATCCGCAACCTCGGTAAGCAGGAAGTCGGCCACCTGCTGGCATCCGTAGGACTCTAGGGCATGTCGGCATTCCGTAATCACGGCCGAGGGCACTTGAGCGGACCGGTCGTCGTGATTGGCACGGGCCTGCTCGGCACGAGCATCGGCCTTGGTCTTCGCGGCCGCGGCGTGGCCGTCTACCTCTCCGATCCGTCGCCCACCAACCAGGCCGTTGCCGTGGACATCGGCGCAGGCCTGCCCCTGGCGGCGCTGGAAGGTGAGCAGCCGGAACTCGTCGTCGTGGCTTCACCGCCGGACGTGACGGCCGACGTCGTCGAACAGGCGCTGTCCGACTACCCGGACGCCACTGTGGTGGACATTGCCAGCGTGAAGGCAGCCATCCAGGACGAGCTGCGCCGCCGCGGCGTGGACCTGTCCCGGTACGTCGGAACCCACCCGATGGCAGGGCGCGAGAAGTCCGGGCCGGTGGCTGCCCGCGGCGAGCTGTTCACGTCCATGCCATGGGTCGTCTGCCCGTCGGAGGAAACCTCGGCCGCGGCCTTGCAGGCCGCAAGGGCGCTGGCCACGGATCTTGGCGCCCTCGTGTCGCAGTTCACCGCCCATGAGCACGACGAAGCCGTGGCCCTGGTCTCCCACCTGCCCCAGGTGATGTCCTCGCTGCTGGCCAGCCGCCTGCAGGGCACGCCGCTGCACGCGCTGTCCCTGGCGGGCAACGGGCTCCGTGACGTTACCCGCATCGCCGCCAGCGACCCCACGCTGTGGGTGCAGATTCTCGGCGCCAATGCCGGGAAAGTCGTCGAGATCCTCTACGGCGTCAGGGAAGACCTCAACAGGCTGATCGGCACGCTGGAGGACCCGGCGGCACCGGGTGCCCGGCTGGACCTCGCCCAGCTGATGAGCGAGGGCAACGCCGGCCAGTCACGGATTCCGGGTAAGCATGGAGGGCCTCCGCAGGCCTATTCATGGCTCACCGTGCTGGTGGATGACAGGCCGGGGCAAATCGCCCGGCTGCTGACGGAAATTGGCGAGATCGGCGTCAACGTCGAGGACCTGCGGCTGGACCACTCGTCCGGCCAGAACGTCGGCATGGTGGAATTGTCGGTCCTGCCCAACAGGCACGATCTCCTCATTGAAGCCCTCAACGACCGTGGATGGCGGGTACTGCAGTAATGACACAGGAACTTATCGACACGATGCCGGCGCTCCGGCTGGGCCGTCCGCTTGTGGTGGCCATCGACGGACCGTCGGGATCCGGCAAGTCCAGCGTCAGCAAGGAAGTGGCCCGCCGCCTCAACCTCGCCTACCTGGACACCGGCGCCATGTACCGTGCGCTGACCTGGTTCTGCCTGGACCGCGGCACCGACCTCAACGATGCCTCCGCAGTCGAGCTCGCGGCCGAAGACATGCCGCTGGACATCAGCACCACCCCGCACGAGGAGTACGTGCGGGTGGACGGCACCGATGTCACCGCAGCCATCCGGGAACCCGCCATCTCCTCGGCGGTCAGCACCGTGGCAACCACGCTCGGTGCCCGGACGGAACTCATCCGCCGCCAGCGGGCACTGATCGAAAAGCACCACCGCCGCATGGTGGTGGAAGGCAGGGACATCACTACCGTCGTCGTGCCCGGCGCAGAGGTCCGCATGCTGCTCACCGCCAGCGAAGAGGCACGGCTGCGCCGGCGCGGAATCCAGCTCGGCGGCACCCAGAGCGCCGAACAGCTCGCCGCCCAGGTAACCCAGCGGGACGCCAAGGACTCGACTGTGGTGAATTTCACCCAGGCGGCCGACGGCGTGGTGACGCTCGATTCGTCCGACCTGGACTTCGAGGAAACCGTGACGGCGGCGCTGCGGATCGTCACCAAAGTGATCAACCATGAGTGACGCCGCTGCGGCCGCCGCGACGGGGCTCCCGCCCCGATGGACCATGGGATGGAGCCGGCCTGTGGGCTGGCTGCTGGATCATGTGGTCTACCGGACGTCCGTCACGGGGCGCTCCAACGTCCCCACCGAGGGCCCGGTGATATTCGCCGGCAACCACATCAGCTTCCTGGACGGGCCTGTCATGTTCGGAGCTTCCCCCCGTCCCATGCACATCCTCGTCAAAAAGGAGATGTTCACGGGGTTCCTGGGGCGCGTGCTGCGGGCTTCGGGCCAGCTGCCCGTGGACCGTACCGGTGACCGGGCCGCGCTGCAGGTCAGCAAGGCCGTGCTCGATGCCGGCCGCTGCATCGGGATCCTGCCGGAAGGCACCAGGGGGAGCGGGAAGGCAGCCGGCATCAGCAACGGCGTCGCCTGGCTCGCGCTGAACTCGCAGGCCACGATTGTGCCGGTGGCCATCCTGGGCACGCGGCAGGGCGGCGAGCACCTTGACACGGTTCCGCGCCCGGGCCGCAGGCTCCATGTCAGCTTTGGCGAAGCTGTCAGCATCAGCCGGAATCCCGGCGAGACTGGGCGTGCTTCAATGGACAGGGCGGCAAAGGAAATCCGCGCTGCGCTGGCGGACCACGTCCAGAACACCATTCATCTCAGCGGGCAGGCCCTGCCTTCCGCGGATTTCCCACACGAACGTACAGACGCAGTAGCCGGGTCGCCGGCAGATCACCACTAAGGAAAGTGCAATGAGCGATACGACTCAAACTTCCGGCCGCTCCGGCGCCGGCGAAGACGAATACACGCCCACCGGCACCGACCAGGTGGCTGAACATCTCGCAGCCCTGGACGATGAGGAGGCAGAGCTCCGCGCGGCCTCGCTCCGGGCTGGACTGGATGACTACGAACTCGACGAGGAAGACGCCGCCCTCCTGAGCGGCCGCTACGATGACGAGGATCTGGAGGGCCCGGTCAAGCTGGACCCCGTCCTGGCGATCATCGGACGCCCCAACGTCGGCAAGTCCACACTGGTTAACCGCATCCTGGGCCGCCGCGAGGCTGTCGTGGAGGACACCCCCGGGGTGACCCGCGACCGCGTGATGTACTCCGCCCACTGGAACGGGCGCAACTTCACCGTCGTGGACACCGGCGGATGGGAACACGATGCCCGCGGTATCCATGCCCGGGTGGCGGAGCAGGCCGAAATGGCCGTTGAGCTCGCAGACGCCGTGCTGTTCGTTGTCGACTCCGCCGTGGGTGCAACCGCCACGGACGAAGGCGTCATGAAGATGCTGCGCAAGAGCAAGAAACCCGTCATCATGGTCGCCAACAAAGTGGACGACTTCGCGCAGGAAGCAGACTCCGCCACGCTGTGGGGCCTCGGCTTCGGCGAGCCGTACCCCGTCTCGGCCCTGCACGGCCGCGGCGTTGCAGATCTCCTGGACCACGTCATGGACACGCTTCCGGAGTTCTCCACGATCGAGGGGCTCGAACGCTCGGGCGGCCCGCGCCGCGTGGCCCTGATCGGCCGGCCCAACGTGGGCAAGTCATCCCTGCTGAACAAGCTGGCCGGCTCGGAGCGCGTAGTGGTGGACAACACCGCCGGCACCACCCGCGACCCGGTGGATGAATTCATCGAACTCGGCGGGCGCACCTGGCGCTTCGTCGACACCGCCGGGATCCGGCGGCGCCAGCACATGGCGCAGGGCGCCGACTTCTACGCCTCCCTGCGGACGCAAAGCGCGCTCGAAAAGGCGGAGGTCGCCGTCGTGCTTCTGGCCGTTGACGAGGTGCTGAGCGAGCAGGATGTCCGCATCCTGCAGCTCGCCATCGAATCGGGACGCGCCCTCGTGCTCGCTTTCAACAAGTGGGACCTCCTGGATGACGAGCGCCGCCGGTATCTGGAACGCGAAATCGAGCAGGACCTGGCCCACGTTGAATGGGCTCCGCGCGTCAACATCTCGGCCAAGACCGGGTGGCACAAGGACCGCCTCGTGCCCGCACTGGACCTTGCCCTCGAGAACTGGGACAAGCGCATCCCGACCGGCCGGCTCAACGCCTTCCTGGGCGAGCTCGTGGCCGCACACCCGCATCCGGTCCGCGGCGGCAAGCAGCCCCGCATCCTGTTCGGCACCCAGGCCTCCAGCCGCCCGCCGAAGTTCGTCCTGTTCACCACGGGATTCCTGGACCCGGGTTACCGCAGGTTCATCACCCGGCGGCTGCGTGAAACGTTCGGTTTCGAGGGTACGCCCATCGAGGTCAACATGCGTGTCCGCGAAAAACGGGGCAAGAAGCGTTAATTAGGACACACCGGGCCCGTGGCGGACGAAAATGTCACGGGCACCCTCCGGAATCGTGTAAGCTTTTGGAGGTGGTTCGGCCGGACTGCTTAGGTGAAATTCTTCTGAACTTCACTGAAGCGGAGAACGGCGGAACTGACGGGCTGTAGCGCAGCTTGGTAGCGCACTTGACTGGGGGTCAAGGGGTCGCAGGTTCAAATCCTGTCAGCCCGACCATAAAAACCCCGCCGATCCTGTACTGGATCCGGCGGGGTTTTTCTTTGCCCTTTTCCGTTTATTCTGCCCGGAACCCTTGGGAGGTCCTTGAGGAACCCGGTTATTTGAGGCCCCAGGATCATTTGAGGAACCGGGACGTCCGGCGGTCCGCGAGGATCTTGCCGTTGGTCTGGCAGGTGGGGCAGTACTGGAGGGACGTGTCCGCGAAGGACACCTCGCGGACGGTGTCCCCGCAGACCGGGCAGGGCAGTCCGGCACGGCCGTGGACCCTCATGGCGCCCCGCTTCGCATCCTTCAGGTCGCCGGGGGCCTTGCCCGTTGCCTCCTCCACGGCCGCACCGAGAACGCTGTGGATGGCGTCGTACAGAACCCGGACGGTCTCTTCGTCCAACGAGTCGGCCATGGCGTACGGCGAGATCCTGGCCGCGTGCAGGATTTCGTCGCTGTAAGCATTTCCGATGCCGGCAATCACGCTCTGGCTTCGCAGCACACCTTTGATCTGGTGGTGGCTGGCAGCCAGGAGCCCGGCGAACTTCGCTGGGCTGAACCCGGGATCCAGCGGGTCCGGTCCAAGGGCCGCGATTCCGGGCACGTCCTGGGGATCGTGCACCACATAGACGGCAAGGCTTTTCTTGGTGCCGGCTTCGGTCAGGTCGATGCCGATGTGCATGCCGTCCTCGCCGGCGAACGCCAGCCTCGCCGCGATGGGACCCTTGCCTGGCCGGAGCATGCCCTGCCCGGGCGGTGGCTGCCTGGCCGTAGCCTGCCCGGCTGTAGCCTTCGCGGCCGGGGCCGCTGCGGGCGACTCCGTGTAGCGCACCCAGCCGGCGCGGGCGAGATGGAAGACGAAGTGCAGGCCATCGGCGTCGATGCTGACGAACTTGCCGAACCGCCGGACGCCGGTCACGGCGCGGCCTTCCAGGGCCGTGTAGGGAGGACTGGCGGTCTTGAGCACGGCAACGGAGAGGACCTGGAGCTTCGTCAGCACGGTGCCCTCAAGGTGTGTGCCGAGAAAGGAACTCAGGCCGGCCACTTCGGGTAGTTCTGGCATGCCCCCACTGTGGCACAACGCGGCAGGTGTGTCAGCGCCTGAGCAGGGCCGATGTGGTTTCGGTGCGGCCTCCGGCCTGACGCGTATGCCTATACTTTCAGCGGTGGCTAGTTCCCTAGGCCTCCGTTGACATTGGTGATTGACCCGATGAAAGGCCCCTGATGAGCAACATTCCCTCTGATCTGTCCTACACCGCGGAACACGAATGGGTGTCCGCGCCGAACGCCGACGGTGTGGTCCGGATCGGGATCACCGACTTTGCCCAGGACGCCCTCGGGGACGTCGTCTACGCACAGATGCCCGAAATAGGAACTGCCGTGACGGCGAACGACGTCATAGGCGAGGTCGAGTCCACCAAGAGCGTCAGCGATATTTACGCCCCGGTGTCCGGCGAAATCGTGGCCCGGAACGAGGCCCTGGACAGCGATTCAGCCCTTATTAACTCCGATCCCTACGGCGACGGCTGGCTCATTGAGGTCAGGCTTGCGGAACCTGACGCAGTGGACTCCCTGCTCAGTGCATCGGAGTACGAACAACAGGTAGGCTAAAGCTAGCTGTTCGCGCTAAGCCGGGCCATGGCATCCAGTGCTGGTATCCAGTGGTGGTATCCAAAGGCCCGGCCAGCGCACGGCAAACCGGAGGTGCCAGGCGTTTCCGGACAGTACGCGTTGATTGCAGGGGGACATCTGCAACGAAGGAGGAGGAATCCATGGTTGGCGGCGAACAGAACCACACCGGCGGTGATTACGGCACGGGCGTGGGAAGGGCTTCGGAGACAACCTCGATCAACCTCACCCCGGTCCGCGACGAGCCGACGATCGTGCCCAAGCTTTCTCCGGAGGAGCGGACTGCCGTCGAGGCGTTGCCCTCCGGCTCCGCACTGCTGGTCGCACACAGCGGCCCCAACTCGGGCGCCCGCTTTTTGCTCGACTCCGACGTCACCACTGCCGGGCGGCACCCGGATGCCGACATCTTCCTCGACGACGTGACCGTCTCACGCCGGCATGTCGAATTCCGCCGCACTGCCCGCAGCTTTGAAGTTGTGGACACCGGCAGCCTCAATGGCACCTACGTCAACCATGACCGCGTGGACAGCGTGGAGCTGAAGTCCGGAAACGAAGTCCAGATCGGCAAGTTCCGACTCACCTTCTACCTGAGCCCTGCCCGCGCAGCAGGACGCGCCTGATTCGGAGCGCTGCCTGTGGCAATGGCACAACCGGAGCGCCGTGGACCCCTGGTCCTGAACATCGGGGAGGTCCTCGCTCAGTTGAGCGACGATTTCCCGAGCATGACGGCGTCAAAAATCAGGTTCCTTGAGGAAAAAGGACTCATCAATCCCCGGCGCACGCCGGCAGGCTACCGGCAGTACTCCGACGGCGACGTCGAGCGGCTCCGGTTTGTCCTGTCGCTCCAGCGCGACCAATATCTGCCGTTGAAGGTGATCAAGGACTATCTTGATGCCATCGACCGCGGAGAGCGTCCGGACAATCTTCCGCCCGGCGTGACGGTCTCCCCGCGCATCGTTTCCGATGAGCTGGCGGCTGAACTGCAGAACAAGTCCCGCAAGCTCAGCGAGGAACAGCTGAGGGCGGAGTCCGGTGCGAGCGTGTCGCTGCTGCAGTCCCTGCTGAGCTTCGGGCTGATCGGGCACTCGAACGGCCAGTTCGATGAGCATGCACTTCAGGTGGCGCGTGCCTGCGTGCAGCTGGAGGGCCACGGGCTGGAACCCCGTCACCTGCGGCCCTTCCAGGCTGCGGCGGAGCGGGAGTTCGGGCTGGTGGAACGGGCCGTTGCCACGCTGACGTCCCGCAAGGATGCAGCCTCGCAGGCCAGGGCCGCAGAGGCGGCCCGGGAAATCAGCGACCTTTGCCTGACGCTGCACCGGGCTCTGGTCCAGGACCGTATTTCACGGATGGAGATCTGATGATCGAAGTCGAGATTGTGGGCGTCCGGATCGAGCTGCCCTCCAACCAGCCCCTGGTGCTGCTCAGGGAAATCCACGGGGAACGGCACGTGCCCATCTGGATCGGCACGCCGGAAGCCAGCGCGATCGCTTTGGCGCAGCAGGGCGTGGTGCCGCCGCGCCCCATGACGCATGACCTGTTGGTGGACGTGGTGGAAACCCTCGGCCACGCTGTGGTGAGCGTCAACATCGTGGCGGTGGAGGACAACATCTTCTACGGTCAGCTGCAGTTTGATAATGGCGCCACCGTCAGCTCCAGGGCATCGGATGCCCTGGCCATCGCCCTGCGCGCGAAGTGCCGGATCTGGTGCGCGGATTCCGTGATGGATGAGGCCGGAGTCCGGATCACCGAACACGACGAGGGGGAGGACACCGAGCAGGGCCCCACCGTGGACGAAGAGAGCGAACTGCGCCAGTTCCGTGAGTTCCTGGATGACGTGGAGCCGGAAGACTTCGACGGCTAAGGTCACGTTAAGGTTAAAGTTGAGGCTGAAAGTTTCGACACGCCCCTTCAATGAGCCGAACATCTTTGACCTTGGGCCGTGGCAGGCCTAACGTCGAAGGTACCAAGTTCCCATTGCATACAACAGCCGCGCAAGTCACACTGGAAAGTGCTACTCCGGCCGAATTACATGCATGAGTTTCAATCTGACCCTCGTGCATGCAGGCTGTTGCGGCAAGTTCCCCAGGGGAGCTCATGACAAGGAGGATCCACGTGAGTCCGAAAGGCGAAGCAGGCGAGCTGAAGCAGCCCTCAACGGCCGGCGTAGCTGTGCCCGCAAGCGGTGCTCAGGGCCTTCTCTTCACTGAGGACCTCCCCGTCTTGGACGAGGACGCCGGATACCGCGGTCCCACGGCCTGTAAGGCAGCGGGCATTACGTACCGCCAGCTGGACTACTGGGCCCGCACGGGCCTGGTTGAACCGGCCGTCCGCGGAGCCGCCGGCTCCGGGTCTCAGCGGCTGTACGGCTTCCGGGACATCCTGGTCCTGAAGGTGGTCAAGCGGCTGCTTGACACCGGTGTATCGCTCCAACAGATCCGCTCCGCCGTGGAACACCTGCGTGAGCGGGGCGTCGAAGACCTTGCACAGATCACCCTCATGAGCGACGGCGCCAGCGTCTACGAGTGCACGTCCGCCGACGAGGTCATCGACCTCGTCCAGGGCGGACAGGGTGTCTTTGGCATCGCAGTGGGCCGGGTTTGGCGCGAAGTCGAAGGGAGCCTCGCCTCACTGCCCAGCGAACATGCCAGCGAGCAGGGCTTTCCCGACGACGAGCTGAGCAAGCGCCGGGCCGCCCGCAAGATCGGCTAGGCCCGCGGGGCGCCCCTTGGGCATCCATCTCGACGTGCAGCGAAGGCCGCCTCCCCGACGGGGAGGCGGCCTTCGCTCTTTCGTGGCTGCCCGCGGGCCTTAGCGGTTGCTGCGGGTGCGGCTCGCCCTGCCGGCTGACATCAGGTTGCCCAGGAGTGTGTCGAACAGCCCGGCAGCCGATTTGGCGGAGTCGCCGGGCCAATGGTGGATGGAATGCGCGGCGCCTTGGATCTGCTGCCAGTTTGCCTGCTCCGGAATGTGGGGTGTCAGCAACAGGTCGCCGAACATTGACTGCATCTCGGCAAGGCGGAACGCGTGTTCGGAAGACCCGGTACGCACCCGGTTCGCGACGATGCCCGCAGGGGACAGGTTGGGGGCGAACTCCTGGCGGAACAGCTGGATGGCACGCAGGGTGCGCTCAGTCCCTGCCACGGAGAACAGGCCGGGCTCTGCCACGAGGGCCACCTTGGTGCTCGCCGACCAGGCCATGCGGGTCAGTCCGTTCAGGGACGGCGGGCAGTCCACCAGGACGAGCTCGTACTTCTCCGCCCCCGCCAGAACGGAGGAGAGCCGGCGGAGATCCCTTTTGCCCAGGTCGGGGCGGTCGTAGATGCCGGTGTAGGCCGAGCCCACGGCCACGTCCAGGGCGGTGGGGCCTGAGCCGTTGCTTTGGGCCCGCGCGGTCCAGCCGCTGGCAACAACGTTTTCGGGAAGCCGGGCCTTGCGGGGATTCTTGAGCATCCGGCCGATGTCCAGCTTGTCACTCGGCTGCACTCCCAGGGCTGTACTGGCGTCGGCATGGGGGTCCAGGTCCACAACGAGGGTGGGGATGCCGGCGGCCAGTGCCGCAGACGCCAATCCGGTTGTGACGGATGTCTTGCCGACACCGCCTTTGAGGCTGCTGATGCTGACTACTTGCACTTGAAAACCAATACCTAACGCCGGTTGCCGTGTTGGGGTAGTTTGGCTCCGGCAACGCCGGAACCGGGGGACAGGCTTCGCCGCCCCATTCATCATATGTGGAGCCGGCGCCTAATCCCTTCTTATCGGGTCCGGGCATGGCTCACTGGATGGCCCTCCCGGATCCGGCCGGGCACAGCGTGATTGTGGCTTCGAAATGACGGATAATTTGTGATGGTCGACACAATGATTTGTGTTTCAATACGCGCGTCTTACACACTGTGACGACACTTACCGAACCACCCGCGATGATGCAGGAGAAGTATGTTTTCCAAGATTCTGGTGGCCAACCGCGGCGAGATCGCAATCCGTGCTTTCCGCGCAGGCTACGAACTCGGTGCCAAGACAGTCGCCGTGTTCCCCAACGAGGACCGTAACTCGATCCACCGCCAGAAGGCCGACGAGGCATACCTCATCGGTGAAGAGGGCCACCCAGTACGCGCATATCTTGACGTTGACGAGGTCATCCGGGTCGCCAAAGAATCCGGAGCCGACGCCATTTACCCCGGCTATGGCTTCCTTTCCGAGAACCCGGACCTTGCCCGTGCGGCCAAAAACGCCGGCATTACCTTCGTCGGGCCCCCGGCCGAGGTCCTGGAACTCGCCGGGAACAAGGTTGCCGCGCTGGAGGCTGCCCGCAAGGCCGGCGTCCCCGTGCTGAAGTCGAGCGCGCCCTCGAAGGACCTCGACGAACTCATCGCCGCCGCGGATGAAATCGGCTTCCCGATCTTCGCGAAGGCAGTTGCAGGCGGCGGCGGACGCGGCATGCGCCGTGTCGATACCCGCGAAGCGCTGCCCGAGGCGCTGCAGTCCGCCATGCGCGAGGCCGACGCTGCGTTCGGTGACCCCACCATGTTCCTGGAGCAGGCCGTGCTCCGTCCCCGGCACATCGAAGTGCAGATCCTGGCCGACGCCGAAGGCAACGTCATGCATCTGTTCGAGCGTGACTGCTCCATCCAGCGCCGCCACCAGAAGGTTATCGAGATCGCCCCCGCGCCTAACCTCGACGAGGGCATCCGCCAGGCCCTGTACCGCGACGCTGTGAAGTTCGCCAAGGCGCTCAACTACGTCAACGCCGGTACCGTCGAATTCCTCGTGGACACGGTAGGGGAGCGCGCCGGCCAGCACGTCTTCATCGAAATGAACCCGCGCATCCAGGTGGAGCACACGGTCACCGAAGAGGTCACCGACGTCGACCTGGTCCAGGCGCAGATGCGGATCGCCTCCGGCGAAACCCTGGCCGACCTCGGACTGTCGCAGGAGACGGTATTCCTCAAGGGCGCGGCGCTCCAGTCCCGCATCACCACCGAGGATCCGGCGAACGGCTTCCGCCCGGACGTCGGAAAGATCACCGGCTACCGCTCGGCCGGCGGCGCCGGTGTAAGGCTCGACGGCGGCACGGTGTACTCGGGTGCCGAAATCAGCCCGCACTTCGACTCCATGCTCGTCAAGCTCACCTGCCGCGGCAGGGATTACCCCGCCGCAGTGGCCCGGGCACGCCGTGCCCTCGCGGAATTCCGCATCCGTGGTGTGTCCACCAACATCTCGTTCCTGCAGGCTGTGCTGGATGATCCTGACTTCATCGCCGGCGATGTGGCAACCTCCTTCATCGACGAGCGCCCTCAGCTGCTGAAGGCCCGCGTTTCAGCCGACCGCGGCACCAAGCTGCTGACCTGGCTGGCTGAGGTCACCGTCAACAAGCCGAACGGTGAGCTCGCAGTCCACATCGATCCCGCCGAGAAGCTTCCGGCCGTGAAGGGGAGCGAGCCGCAGCCGGGCTCGCGCCAGCGACTGCAGGAACTGGGTCCGGAAGGTTTCGCCCGTGCCCTGCGTGAGCAGACGGCCGTAGCCGTCACGGACACCACGTTCCGCGACGCCCACCAGTCGCTGCTGGCCACCCGCGTCCGCACCCGCGACCTGGTGGCCGCCGGACCTGCCGTGTCCTCGCTGCTGCCCGGTCTGCTCTCCGTCGAGGCCTGGGGCGGCGCCACCTACGACGTTGCCCTTCGCTTCCTGGGCGAGGACCCCTGGGACCGCCTGGCTGCCCTGCGGAAAGCCATGCCGAACATCTGCCTGCAGATGCTGCTCCGCGGCCGGAACACCGTGGGCTACACCCCCTACCCCGAGGAAGTGACGGAGGCCTTCGTTAACGAGGCGGCCGCCACGGGCATCGACATCTTCCGCATCTTCGATGCGCTGAACGACGTCAACCAGATGGCTCCGGCCATCCGCGCAGTGCGTGCGACCGGCACGGCCGTCGCCGAAGTGGCTCTCTGCTACACCGGCGACATGCTGGACCCGAACGAAAAGCTGTACACGCTGGACTACTACCTGCAGCTGGCGGACAGGATCGTCGAGGCGGGCGCGCACATTCTCGCCATCAAGGACATGGCAGGCCTGCTGCGTCCGGCAGCGGCCGCGAAGCTCGTCCGTGCCCTGCGGGAACGGTTCGACCTCCCGGTGCACCTGCACACCCACGACACCGCCGGCGGGCAGCTCGCCACCCTGTTCGCGGCCGTCGATGCCGGTGTTGACGCCGTCGACGTCGCCTCGGCATCCCTGGCCGGAACCACGAGCCAGCCCTCCGCGTCTGCGCTGGTCGCAGCCCTGGCACACACCGAGCGCGACACCGGCCTGAGCCTGGCCAACGTCAGCTCCCTGGAGCCCTACTGGGAAGCCGTGCGGCGCGTGTACGCCCCGTTCGAGTCCGGACTGCCGGGCCCGACAGGCCGCGTGTACCAGCACGAAATCCCCGGCGGGCAGCTGTCCAACCTCCGGCAGCAGGCCATGGCGCTGGGCCTGGGCGAGCGCTTCGAGGCCATCGAGGACATGTACACCGCCGCGGACCGCATCCTGGGCCACCTGGTCAAGGTCACGCCGTCCTCCAAGGTGGTGGGCGACCTCGCCCTGCACCTCGTCGGGTTGAACGCCGATCCCGCGGACTTCGAACAGAACCCGCAGAACTACGACATCCCGGACTCGGTCATCGGCTTCCTCTCCGGCGAGCTTGGCGATCCTCCCGGAGGCTGGCCGGAACCGTTCCGCACCAAGGCACTGCAGGGGCGGAGCATCAAGGTCCGCGATGCGGAGCTCAGCGCAGAAGACAGCGCAGCGCTGAAGGGTGACTCCAAGACCCGTCAGCAGACGCTGAACCGCCTGCTCTTCGCCGGCCCCACCAAGGACTACCTGAAGAGCGTGGAAACGTACGGCAACGTTTCCGTCCTGGACACGCGCGACTACCTTTACGGTCTGCAGCGCGGCCAGGAGCACGTGATCCAGCTGGAGAAGGGCGTCCGCCTCATCGCCTCGCTGGAAGCGGTCTCGGAGCCGGATGAGAAGGGCATGCGCTCGGTCATGTGCACGCTCAACGGCCAGTCCCGTCCGGTGCTGGTGCGGGACAAGTCCGTGGTCAGCAACGTGAAGGCCGCCGAGAAGGCCGATCCCGCCCAGCCGGGGCAGGTGGCTGCGCCGTTCGCCGGGGCCGTGACCGTGACGGTCAAGGCAGGCGACACCGTCAAGGCCGGCGACACCGTTGCCACCATCGAGGCCATGAAGATGGAGGCGTCCATCACGACGCCGGTGGGCGGCAACGTGACGCGGCTCGCCATTTCCTCTGTGGAACAGGTTCAGGGCGGAGACCTGCTGCTCGTTGTTGAATAGCGGCCGGCTTGATGACCCGGTTGAGGAAGCGCCGGGGCCTTGCCGGTAGGCTGGGAATCTGAATAAAGGCTGTGGGGGCGGCGGATGCCGCCCCCACAGCCTTTGCATGATGAACAGGAACACACTGAGCGGGAGCCCATGACGCAGACGAACACGCCCAAGCCCGCGCCGCGGCCCGCCCGGGCCGCCGGCGCTGAAGAGCCCACCCCGGAGAAGGCTGCTGCAGCGTCCGCGCAGGATGCGGCGACAGGCACCGCCGTCTCCCCGGACACTGTGCCGGAGGCCGCTGTTTCCCCGGACACCGCGCCCGTGGACACAGTCCCGTCCGCAGCGCCCCCGGGCGACATTAACGTGGTGACAGTCTCCGACGCGCAGGACCGGACATCGGCCGGTTCTCTGTCCGCCGTCAGCACCATGACGATTCCGGTTCGTCCGGCCTCCCTGCCCACGGTGACGGCGGGACCCGCCGCCACCGTGCCGGAGGAGCCAGAGGGCAGCACGGCGGAGGAAGAGAACCAGGCAGATCCCGAGGCCCAGCACCAGCTCAGCGAACGCCGCGAACGCGCGGAAGGACCCGAGCCCGCTGCTGCCCTGACCGCGGACCGCCTGTTGAACAAGGCTGCCGCCGCACCCGTTGCCGGCTGGCGGCGCTGGCTGCACCAGGCCACGTTCGGCTTCGTGAACCTGGGCGATCCGGACAGTGTTAGGATCCAGCGCGCTTTAGAGCACCGGATTGCCACGCGCCTGGGGGAGCGCACCCGCTATGTCCCGGTGCTTTCACGCAAGGGCGGAGTGGGAAAGACCACCGTCACCACCCTTCTGGGGATGGTGCTGGCCGACCTGCGGGAAGACCGGGTGATCGCCATGGACGCCAACCCTGACCGCGGAACACTGTCGGACCGGTCTCCCGGCCGGGCGGATTTCACGGCCCGCCAGCTGGTCAAGGACAGGTTCACCGTCAACTCCTTCGCGCAGTTGTCCAACTACACGGCGCGGGACGGTTCACGGCTGGATGTTTTGGCTTCCGATACCGACCCCATGGTGGCCCATGCCTTCGACGACGCCGACTACCGCGCCGTCACCGACATCCTTGGCCGCTACTACTCGATCGTGCTGACCGACTCGGGAACGGGGATGGTTCACTCCGTCATGAAAGGCACCCTCGAGAAGGCCGATGCCGTCGTCCTGGTGTCCGGCGGCAGTGTTGATGAGGCCCGGCTCGCCTCGGAAACACTGTCCTGGCTGGAAGCGCACGGGCGCCAGGACCTGGTGGACAAGGCCACCGTTGTCATCAACATGGCTGCCGGCGACCGCACCCTTGTGAACATTGACGAAATCGAGCAACACTTCCTGTCCCGGGTCAAGAACGTGGTGCGGATTCCCCACGACCGGCACCTGGCCGAGGGGTCCCGCATCCAGCTGAGCCAGCTCAAGCCCGCCACACGCCGCGCCGCAGTGGAGCTGGCGGCCTTGGTGATGGAGGAACTCCAGCAGTCCTGAATCAGCCCGGAGGGCCGATGCAGGTGCCAACGCGAGAACCCCCGCCGTTTCCGGCGGGGGTTCTCGCATATCCTGCAGTCGCTGGCTCTAGGCCCTCGTGGGCTTGGGCGCGGCGTACATCTCCTCGATCACGGTCTCGAAATCCTTAACGACCTGCGCGCGCTTGACCTTCATGGACGGGGTCAGGTGGCCCGACGCTTCGGTGAAGTCGCTGGGTACGATCCTGAAGGACTTGATGGCCTCGGCCTGTGAGACGGACTGGTTAGCGTGGTTGATCAGCTCCTGCACGGCCGACCTGACGGTCTCATTGTCGGCTGCCTCGGCCAGGGTGGTTTCGGCCGGCAGGTTGTGGCGCTGCAGCCACCCGGGAAGGGCTTCCTCGTCGAGGGTCACCAAGGCACCGATGAAGGGGCGGTTATCGCCCACCACGAGCACCTGCGAAACCAGCGCGTCTGCCCTGATCTGGTCCTCCAGCAAGGCCGGAACCACGTTCTTGCCTCCGGCGGTCACGATGATTTCCTTCTTCCGGCCGGTGATCGTGAGGAACCCGTCGGCGTCGAGCTGGCCGATGTCGCCGGTGCGGAACCATCCGTCGACGAAAGCCTCAGCCGCCAGGTCATCGCGCTTGTAGTAACCCCGCATGACGCAGGCGCCCTTGGTGAGGATCTCGCCGTCGTCCGCAATCTTCACGGTGTTTCCGGGCAGGGGTGCGCCGACGGTGCCGATCTTGATGCGCTCGGGAGTGTTGACGCTGACCGGGGCCGTCGTCTCGGTCAGGCCGTAACCCTCCAGGATTTGCAGTCCAATGCCCTGGAAGAAGTGGCCAAGCCGCTCACCCAGCGGACCGCCGCCGGAGACTGCGTGCGCCACGTGACCGCCCATGGCGGCCCGCAGCTTTCCATAAACGAGCTTGTCGAAAATGGCGTGCCGGACTTTGAGCCCCAGCCCGATCCTGCCGTCCTGCCGGGCGCGGGAGTAGGCAATGGCCGTGTCCGCGGCCTTGTGGAAGATCGCGCCCTTGCCGCCGTCTTCCGCCTTGGTGAGCGCCGAGTTGTACACCTTCTCGAAGACGCGCGGCACTGCAAGGAGGAAGGTGGGCTTGTAGCTCTGCAGATCCGGCAGGAGGTGCTTGATGTCCGGCGTGTGGGCCACGGTGGCGCCTGCCGCCACAGCCAGGACCGAGATAAACCGCGCGAAGACGTGCGCCAGCGGGAGGAACATGATGGTCCGGGCTTGCTCGTTGACGATCTGGCGCAGCGAGGTCGCGAGGGCGTTCTCTGAAAGTTCCACGAAGTTACCGTGGGTCAGTTCGCAGCCCTTGGGGCGTCCCGTGGTTCCCGAGGTGTAGATGATGGTGGCAGTGTCCTTGAGCTTGGCGGCCTTCCGGCGAGCCTCAAGGTCGGCGTCGCTGATGTCCCTTCCGGCGTCCCGGAGGGCCTCCAGGCCGCCGCCTTCGAGCTGCCAGACATGGGTGAGGGCGGTGAGCCCCTCGGAGGCGGCCGCCTGCCTGATGACGTTCTCGTGGTGGCCGGTCTCGCCGAAGGCGGCCACGGCGCCCGAGTCGCCAAGGTTCCAGGCAACCTGGGAGGGGGAAGACGTCTCGTAGATGGGAACGGACACGCCGCCGGCGAACCAGACGGCGAAGTCGACCAGCGCCCATTCATAGCGCGTCCGGGACATGATTCCCACCCGGTCCCCGGCTTGCACGCCGCTGGCGATGAGTCCTTTGGCGAGGGCGGAGACGTCGGCCAGGAAGTCAGTGGCGACAATGTCCTGCCACTGTCCGGCGGCATCCAGCCGGGAAAACAGCGCCGGATTCGACGCCTTGGCCGCCTGGCGCACCAGGAGGTCTGTGATGTTGGTGTCCGGGGGGACGTTGACCAGGGGCGGAACACTGATTTCGCGCACGATAGCTCCTCTGATAGCCGTAGGCCGCTGCGGTTAGTCCTAACCTTAGTACCCGACGCCCAAGGGCCAGGTGCCATTTAGTTACTCGCCAGTAACTTTACGTCACTGCCGGGGTCGCGCCAAGCGGCGAAGTGCAGGCTTTGGCCCGGGTCAGGCACCTAGAATGGGGGATTATGCAGCCTTCCCCACGGAGTGAACAGACCGGACCGTCCAGCACCGCCCGTCAGTCCAGGTCCCGGGCGTGGCGGCGCGGTTTGGTCGGCAAACAGGGCGGCAGCGCACCTCACCGCACGCTCCGGCAACACCTTCGTCCCGCAGCCACCGGTCTCGCCATCGGCATCGACATTGGCGGCACCAAGGTGGCGGCCGGAGTGGTTGACGCGGAGGGGCGGATTCTCAACGAAGCCAGGCGGTCCACTCCCGGAAGCGATCCCCGCGCCGTCGAACGCGTGATTGTTGAGCTGGTCGAGGAGCTCAGCCGTGGGGCCCGGATCAGGTCGGTCGGCATAGGCGCCGCAGGCTGGATGGATCTCGACGGCGGCACCGTTTTGTTCAGCCCCCACCTGGCATGGCGCAACGAGCCCCTCAGGGACAACCTGCAGCGGCTGCTTCGCCGCCCGGTCATGCTGGTCAACGATGCAGACGCCGCCGCCTGGGCTGAGTGGCGGTTTGGCGCAGGCCAGGGACAGGACCGCCTGGTATGCATCACCCTTGGGACGGGGATCGGCGGGGCCATGGTGATGGACGGGCGCGTGGAGCGGGGCCGCTTTGGCGTCGCCGGCGAATTCGGCCACCAGATCATCATGCCCGGCGGCCACCGCTGTGAGTGCGGCAACCGCGGCTGCTGGGAACAGTACGCGTCCGGCAACGCCCTCGGCCGGGAAGCCCGTGAGCTCGCCCTGGCCAACTCGCCGGTGGCACAGGAGCTCCTCAAAGCCGTCGACGGGCAGGCTGACCGCATCACGGGCGCCACTGTGACGGAACTGGCCATTTCCGGAGACGCAGCCTCCAAAGAGCTCCTCGAAGACGTGGGTGACTGGCTGGGGCTGGGCCTGGCCAACCTGGCCGCGGCCCTGGACCCCGGCAAGTTCGTCATCGGCGGCGGGCTGTGCGCCGCGGGAGAGCTGCTCGTGGCGCCGGCCCGGAAGGCCTTTGCCCGGAACCTTACCGGCCGGGGGTTCCGGCCCGCCGCGGAAATCGCACTGGCGGCCCTCGGGCCGAACGCCGGCCTGATCGGCGCGGCGGACCTGTCACGGGTCAGCAGCCGCACCCATAACTGAGCATGACCGCCTAGACGCGGGCGCCGTCGTCGTTCTCGTCCTTCTCCTGGGGCAGCTTCATGATCAGGTACACCACCGCTCCCACGAAGATGACCACCATGCCGAGAATTGCCAGCAGCGGGGCTGAACGCCAGAACATCGACGCCAGGACCAGTGCCACGGGGGCGCCCACCGCGCCCAGCCAGGCCAGCATGGTCAGAGGGTCGACGCCGGACAGGCTGGGTGGGTCCTCGGGCACAAACGCGTCGTCCTCGTCTTCCACACCATAGTCGCGCGGTCCCTCCGGCGCGGTTGCTTCCTCAGGGCTGGCGTCTTCTGCGGCGCGCTGCCGGGCTGCTGCCTGCTCCCGTTCCGCGGCTGACAGCTCGATGGGCGCTCCTGCGTTGGGAGCCAGCCCGAGAGGATCAAAGTCACTGAACCGCTTGGCAGGCCCTCCAGTGGCAGCGCCGGACGCTTCGCTGTCTGCAACGGGAGTATTCGCGGTTCCGGCGTGGGGGTCGGTCCCGCCGTCAGGTTCGCCAAGGCCGGCACGGTTGTCGGCGTCGAGGCCGGTGGTGTCCCCTTCCAGCCTGGCCACCAGGTCAAGCCAGACGGCGTCGTCCTGATTGGCGCTGGGGTCGGACGAATTTGAATCGGGCCTATTCATTGGGATCGCCCTTCTGGCTGGCTGTCGCGGACAGGTCGGGACCCGGGCGGGTTTCCGCAAGGATGTCACGGATGAAGTCCACGGAGCCGCTGAAAATTTGCCCGGCGTCGTTATCGAGGGTGGCTACATGGTAGCTGTTCTCCAGCATGGTCAGCTGCAGCGGCGCCTGGGTCAGGCCGCGGCGGAGCGCCGTGATGCTCGAGTCGGACACGACGTGGTCCACGGTTGAGCGGAAAACGCGGACGGGAGCGGTCACCCGCGGCAGCAGCAGCCGGGTGGACTTGAAAAGCTTGTTCAACTCGTGGGCCGCCGCCACCGGTGTCCGGTCATAGGCGCCTTCGTTGACGTCCGGCTTCAGGATGTCGTTGCCGATGGCCGGCGTGCTCTTGAGCACGAGTTTGAGGATGCCGGCTAATGGCGCGCGGGGATCGTCGATCACCAGCGCGGGGTTGACCAGGATAGTACCGGCCACGGGCCGGGTGGCGGCGATGCGCAAGGCAAGGGCGCCGCCCATGGAGATGCCGGCGGAGAAAACGGCGTCACACTCTTCTTCGAGTTCCAGAAATGCGGCGTCCATGGCACCGTGCCAGTCTGTCCAGCGGCTGCGGGCAAGGTCCTGCCATGAGGTTCCGTGGCCCGGAAGAAGTGGCATGCGGACTGCGAAGCCAGCGGCGGCAAGTTCCATGGCCCAGGTCCGCACGGCGTGCGGACTCCCGGTGAACCCGTGGGCGAGGGCGACGCCCACCCTTGGCCCTTCGCCGGAGAAGGCGCTGCTGAAGGGACTGTGGTCCGGAAGTGTGCTCATTGCTTCTCCGTCGATACATTGCTGCGGGCATGCACCTGGAAGAACCTCTCGGACGCGTCGAAAATTTCCTGCGCATCGGCGTCCAGGGTGGCAACGTGGCCGCTGTGCTCCAGTGGCACGACCTCAAGGCTCGCCGAGCCCAGTCGCTTGCGGATCATGGCCAGGGATGTGGGCGGCACAACGGCGTCGTTCCGCGACTTGAAGACCAGGACCGGTGCCGTGACACGGGGGAGTCCGCGGGCCGCGGCGGCGAAGAGTCTTTTCAGCTGATGGACAGCGGCAAGCGGCGTGCGGGAATAGTCGCCGTCTTCGGTTGGGGACGCCGTCGGATTTTCTTCCTCGATGGGGACCGTGGTCCGCTGGAAGTACTTGAGCAGTCCGATGACCCGGATACGCCGGTCGTAGAAGCTCAGCGCGGGGTTGACCACAGCCACGCCCGCCACCCGCCGGCGGGAGGCCGTCAGGAGGGCAATGGCGCCGCCCATGGACAGTCCGGCCACGTAGCAGGCGTCGGTCCTGGCGGCGAGTTCCTCATACGCAGTGTCGAAAGCGCGGTGCCAGTCCGTCCATCCGCGGCGTGCCAGGTCCTGCCAATCGGTTCCGTGGCCGGGCAGGAGGGGCACCGAGACTGCGAAGCCGCGTTCCGCCAGATATTGGGCCCACGGAAGGATGCTCAGCGGGCTGCCGGTGAAGCCATGGCAGATGGCGATTCCGATGCGGGCGTTGGGGCCGTGGCCCGGGTAGCTGAAAGCGGCGGGCCTGGTCCGGTCGCTGCTTTCTGTCATGAGTCCATCGTGTCACTGTTCCGTGCAAATCTCACTAGAGTAGGGTTGCATTGCAGTGCCGGCAGGCCCTTGTGAATGCCGGCCGGTTGCCTTCCGGAGGGGTTGGACGCGTGTTTTATTGGGTCATGAAAAGGATCTTCCTGGGTCCGGTGCTCCGCACTCTGTTCCGGCCGTGGGTCAAGGGACTGGACAACCTGCCGGCCGATGGGCCTGCGATCATTGCGTCGAACCACCTGTCCTTTTCGGACTCGATCTTCATGCCGCTCATGGTGCCCCGGCCCGTCATCTTCCTGGCGAAATCCGAGTACTTCACGGGTACCGGGCTCAAGGGCCGGCTGACGGCGCTGTTCTTCCGGCTCACCAACCAGCTCCCCATGGATCGCTCCGGCGGGGCGGCCTCCGCCGCTTCGCTTGAGGCCGGGATGGATGTCCTGACCCACGGGGGATTGCTGGGGATCTATCCCGAGGGAACACGAAGCCCGGACGGTCGCCTGTACCGGGGCAAGGTGGGGGTGGCGCGGCTGGCGCTGCAGGCCCGGGTCCCGGTCATACCGGTTGCCATGATCGGCACGGACAAGGTTCAGCCGATCGGAAAGAGGCTGCCCAGCATCCGCCGCATCGGCATGATCTTCGGGGCGCCCCTGGACTTCAGCCGGTACCACGAAATGTCCGACGACCGGCTGATCCAGCGGTCCGTGACCGACGAAATCATGTACGAGCTCATGCGCCTCTCCGGGCAGGAATACGTGGACGAGTACGCGGCAGTGGTCAAGCTGCGCCTGGCGGGCAAGGGACCTGCCCCCGCGGCGGCTTCCGGGGAAAGCCAGCCTGGTGAAGTCCCGGCCGATGAAGGCCAGCGCAACGACGGTCAGCCCGGAGAAGTTCAGTCCGGCGGAGTTCAGTCCGGTGATGGCAAGGCCGGTGAAAGCGCCGCGGACGACGGCGACACCGACGCCGGTTCCTCCCGCCGCGCCTAAGCGCCCCGCAGCTTCGCGGCTGCCGTGAGGGATGTATGACGCCAGGGGCGGGACAATGACAGCCCGGGTGTCCCGATGCCTGCCTGGGCAACTACTCTTAGTAGTGTGACTGAGCTATCTGCAAAACCTGCCCCTTCCCTGACCAGCACCGCACAGAGCGGCGCCGCCAACTATCCGGGACTGGACAACTGGCGGGACCTTCCCATCTCGCAGCAGCCGACATGGCAGGACAAGGACGTTTTTGACGCGTCCGTTCAGGAACTCTCGGCCCTCCCGCCCCTCGTGTTCGCCGGCGAAGTCGACGTGCTCCGCGAGCGGCTCGCCGCTGCCGCCCAGGGTAAGGCTTTCCTCCTCCAGGGTGGTGACTGCGCCGAGACATTCGGGGACGCCACGGCGGACAAGATCAGCGCCCGAGTGAAGACCATCCTGCAGATGGCAGTGGTCCTGACGTATGGTGCGGCCATGCCGGTCATCAAGATGGGCCGGATGGCGGGGCAGTTCGCCAAGCCGCGCTCCTCGAACGAAGAAACCCGCGATGGCGTGACCCTTCCCGCGTACCGCGGTGACATCGTCAACGGGTACGACTTCACACCCGAATCCCGGGGCCACGATGCCAGCCGCATGCTGAGGGCTTACCACACGTCCGCGTCGACGCTGAACCTGATCCGCGCCTTCACGCAGGGCGGCTTCGCGGATCTCCGCCTTGTGCACCAGTGGAACAAGGGCTTCACCGAAAACCCTGCCCACGCCCGCTACGAATCCCTGGCGCGCGACATCGACCGCGCCATCAAGTTCATGGCGTCCTGTGGCGCCGACTTTGAGGCGCTGAAGCGCGTGGAGTTCTACGCCAGCCACGAAGCACTGCTGCTTGACTACGAGCGCGCCCTGACCCGCATCGATTCGCGTACCGGCTTCCCGTACGACACGTCCGCTCACTTCCTCTGGATCGGTGAGCGCACCCGCGAACTGGACCACGCGCATGTCGACTTCCTCTCGCGCGTCCGCAACCCGATCGGTGTAAAGCTTGGCCCCACCACCACCGGCGATGACGCCCTGCGCCTGATCGACAAGCTGGATCCCAACCGCGAGCCCGGCCGCCTGACCTTCATCAGCCGGATGGGTGCGGGCAATATCCGCGAAAAGCTTCCCGCGGTGGTGGAAAAGGTCACTGCCTCTGGTGCGCAGGTCCTGTGGGTCACTGACCCGATGCACGGCAATACGGTTACGTCGCCGAACGGCTACAAGACCCGCAATTTCGACGACGTCATCGACGAAGTCCGCGGCTTCTTCGAAGTGCACCACGCCCTGGGAACTGTTCCGGGCGGCCTGCATGTCGAAATGACCGGGGACGACGTCGCCGAGTGCCTGGGCGGTGCCGATCCCATCGACCAGGAAGCATTCCTGGACCGCTACGAGTCGGTCTGCGATCCGCGCCTGAACCACATGCAGTCCCTGGAGATGGCGTTCCTCGTCGCCGGCGCCCTCACCCGGCACTGACAACAGGGCGGTTATCCGCGGCACCCTTAGGTTCAGGGGGCCCGGGCCAGTGATTCTGTGATGCTGGTTCCGGGCCGCCCCTAGACGACGGTCAGTGTTACGACCGATCCTTCCGGAACCTCGACGTCGACCGGATCCTGGTCGCGGACCGTCCCGAAGAATCCGCCGAGGATGTTGTTGACGCGGACTTCGAATCCGCGCTTCTCCAATGCCTCGCGCGCGTCGCCGACCTGCTCCCCGATATAGTTCGGCACCTTCACGAGCTTCGGGCCCGCGGAAATGGTCAGCGTTACAGTCGCTCCCCGCGTCAGTGTTCCCGAGGCGGGCTCCTGCTTGACCACGGCGCCCTTGGGAACATTCCGGTCGTTGACGGTTTCGTCCGCAACCACGGCAACCAGCCCCGCCGCCTCAATGGCCCGGAAGGCCGCGCCTTGTTCCTCTCCCCGGACGTCCGGGACCGGAATGGGCTGGGGGCCCTTCGACACCGTCAGGCTCACCGGTGTTCCGTGCCTGACTTGGGTTCCGGCAGCGGGGGACTGCGCGAGCACCGTCCCAGCCGGCGCCTCTTCATCAAACTTTTCCGTGACCTTACCCAAGGCCATCTCAGCACCGCTGAGCGCTTCCTTCGCGGCATCAAGGGACTTGCCCGGCAGTTGCGGAAGCGGGAACAGCTGGGGACCCTTGGACACGAACAGCGAAACCTGCTGGTACTTGCGGATCTCCGTTCCGGCCTCAGGGTCCGAGCCCACTACGAGGCCGGCGCGGACGTCATCGTCGAACACGTCCTGGGTGCTGGACTGGAAGCCGGCGCCTTCGAGGAGCTGCTGTGCCTCGGCCACGGTTCTGTTTGCCACGGCCGGAACCGTCCCCGGAGATCCTGGCCCCATGCCGAAGAACCAGCCGGCGCCGGTGGCCAGCAGTGCCGCAATGACCAGGATGACGATCCAGAGGACACCGCGGCGCCGCGCGTTGCCTTCACGCAGGGTGCGGAGCGGTGTCGCGGCAGCCCTGGAGCGTGCCCTTTGGTCGACGCGGTCCTGCTTCCGCTGTTCGCGTTTGCTTAACGGCCTTTGACTGTCTCCGCCGTCACCGTAGGCGGCCGGAGCAGCTGAGCCGGCGTCGTCGTCGGCGTCGACTCCGAACTTTGCCGGCAACCGCCTGGTCGGAATCATGGTGGTGGGGTTGCTGGTGTGGGAGATGACCTCCGTCGGGCGCTGCACGCCGGGTCCGTCCACCGGGGACAGCACCTCGGTGTGGCTCCCCGGTGCTGCCGCGGATGGCAGGCGCGCAGGAGCCGGCGGAGCCGCGATTCCGGGCCCGGCCGGGTTGAGGCCCATGGCGCCCGTGGCGCCCGCGGCATTCGCCGCGTGCCGGGCTGCCGGAGGTTGCAGGTCCAGCTCCGCGTCAGAAAGGTTGGTGCGGATGTGCCTGAGCTCCGAGAGGAGGGCGTTTCCGTCCACGGGGCGCTTGTCCGGGTCATTGGCCGTGCACCACTGCACGAGCTCGTCGACTTCTTCGGCGAGCCCCGGGACGAGGCCCGACGGCGGAGCAACGGTCGAGTTGACGTGCTGGTAGGCAACCTGGATCGGAACTTCGCCGTCGAAGGGCTGCTGGCCGGTCAGCATCTCATACAGCATGATTCCGGTGGAGTAAATGTCGCTCCGGGCGTCTGCCGGCTTGCCGAGCACTAATTCCGGGGAGAGGTACGCCACCGTTCCGATCAGCGTGCCGGTGGTCGTGGTGGTGGTGACCGCACGGGCCAGCCCGAAGTCGCCGATTTTTATCCGGCCGTTTTCGGCAATCAGCACATTTTCCGGTTTGACGTCACGGTGTATGAGGCCGGCGTCGTGGGCGGCGCCGAGGCCTTCCACTACCGGATCTATGAGGGCGAGGGCCAGCCGGGGCGACAGGGCGCCTTTTTCATTGATGACATCACGGAGCGTGTGTCCCTTGATGTATTCCATCACGAGGTACGCCGTCTGGCCGTCATGTCCCTGATCCAGAACGCCCACAACATGGGGATGCGAAAGTTTCGCGGCGGAGCGGGCCTCGCGCGAGAGGCGGTCGAGGAAACTGCCGTCGTTGACGAGGTGCGGGTGGAGGACCTTCAGTGCGACGTCACGGTCCAGGCGTTGGTCCGTGGCCAGGTAGACGGTGGACATTCCGCCCCTTGCCAGCTTTGAATTCACCCGGTAGCGGTTATCCACCAGGGAACCAACGAGACTGTCCGACACCTTTTCCTGCACCCTTCGATCCTAATCGCTGCAACGATACGGGTCCGGATCAAAATGCGATCCGGACCCGTATCGTTATCCTCATTGGCCCCACATCACGCGGATGAGGGGCCCGGCAGCCTAGGCGAAGTTCCTTCGGTGCGCCTTGATCGCCGCGACGTAGGTCTTGGTGTCGGAGTACATGCCGTACTTGCTGACAGAGTACTGGCCCTGGTAGTAGCCGGCGATGGCGTAGTCCAGGTTCTTGCTGGTGCGGATCAGCTGCCGGATGATGGCCACCCCGGCCGTCGCATTGTCGTAGGGGTCAAGCAGGTTGAGCTTGCGGCCCACGAGGTCGGACGCCCATTCGCCTGAGGTAGGTATGACCTGCATGGTGCCGATGGCGTTGGCAGGGGACACCGCGCGCTGGTTGAATCCCGACTCCTGGTACGCGAAAGCCAGTGCCAGTGCCGGGTCCACGCCCATGCGGCGGGCTGTATCCGCCACGATGGATTTCATCTGTGCCAGCGAGGGCACCGGCGACGCGTTGAGCAATGCCTTGTTCTTGTTGGCCGAGCTCACCACCGCAGCGGGGTACGTGAAGCCGAGGAAGGAACTGGGCACCAGCGGGGTGACGCTGGATGCCGGCTGAACCGGGCTCGCGCCGGTGGACTTGCCCGGGATGACCAGCTTGTTACCGGGGTAGATGATGCTGGTCACCTTGAGCCGGTTCGCGGACAGGACGTCGGCCAGCCGGACACCGTGCCGGGCTGCGATGCCTGACAGCGTATCGCCGGACTTGATGGTGTAGGAACGGGATGAGGCTGTGGGTGCCGAGGTGGCCGGGGCGGGAGACGTCGCGGCGCCGGCTCCGATCCGGATTTTCTGGCCCGGGTAAATGATCGACGACAGGGACAGGCGGTTCCAGCTCAGCACCTGGGACAGCTTGACGCCGTGCCTGGCAGCGATGCCGCCCAGGGTGTCACCCGACTTCACGGTATAGGTTTTCGCACCGGTGCTGGCCAAGGCAACAGTTGCCGCTGCCGGCCTGGGCGCCGGCGCCGCGGCCCCCTTGAGCTTCAGCTTCTGGCCCGGGTAGATCACCGAGTTGACCTTCAGGTTGTTCAGCCTCAGGACTGCCGACGTGCTGAGGCCGTACCGGTGGGCGATGCCGCTGACGGTATCTCCGCGGACAACCCGGTGGCTGCTGGGCGTGACGCGGGCTGGCTGCAGGCCCGCGGGAATGGCTGCCGGGACGGATGCTGCCGGAATGACGCCTGCCTTGGCCGCGGCGGCCTGGGCTTCCATGGCAGCGGCCAGCGTTGCCGGGATAGCACTGGGGCGGGCATCGGCGCCGGCAGGCTGCGCGAGCGCCAAGGAGGACAGCATCACGGCGGGAAGTGTCGCCGTCGTCGCCGCGATCATGGGCAGGCTTGGCCTGGGGGGCTGCTTGGGCGAGCTGGTCGTCGTCATGGGAAAGATCCTCTTCTCAGCGGCGAATGCTGTCGGTCAGGCCAGTGTGACTAATGATTCTAGTGTTATTCAAGTTATTCCTGTTACAAATGTGATCTATGAGAATCTCTCACGATTTTCCGATTAGCACAAGAAAGGGCGCCCGCTCAGGAAGTCCGGGTCTGCTGGTGTGTCGCCGGACGAGACCAGCGAAAATGCGGGGAGGCAGGGGACCGACTAGGCGTGCGGGTGCCCGCCGTGGCAACCTTGACCCGTGAGTACTGTAGAAAGCCTTGTTGGCGACTGGTTGCCCCTGCCCGACGTAGCCGAGTTGCTGGACGTTTCCATCACCAAAGTCCATGGGTTGCTTGATGAGCGGGCGCTGGCCGCAATACGCGTGGGCGACCGCCGCATCCGTTCCGTGCCTGCCGCTTTCCTGATGGACGGCCACGTCGTGGAGAGCCTCAAGGGCACCATCGTCGTTTTGTCGGACGCGGGCTATTCAGACGAAGAGCTCATCACCTGGCTCTTCACGCCCGACGAATCCCTCCGCGGCCGCCCCATCGACGCCCTGCGGGATGGGCGCAAAACCGAAATTCGCCGACGCGCCCAGTCCTTGGCCTGGTAGATCCGGCCAAGGAAAACGGAGTAGGTAAACCGGGGCAGGTAAATCCCGCCTCATGAATGCAGCGTGGTAAATGCGGGGCGGGACAGACCGCCCCGCATTTCAACGCCGGCTCATTCGGGCGCCCCAGGGCCCCTACGCGGCGCGGCTTACTGTTGCTTCGGCCAGCTTCCTTAATGCCGTCTTCGGCAGGTCGTCCAGCGGGAGCAGCTCCAAGGCGCCGTACGCGGCGGCCCCGAACTCCTCGATCAGGACCTCGGTGGCATGCAATGCCCCGCAGTCCGCAATAATCCTGCGGATCTCCGCTACATCTTCCGCGCCCAGATCCGGACTGCCCAGCTTCGCGTCGATGAACGCTGATTCCTCCGGCGTGGACAGATCCAGGGCGAAAGCCACCAGTACTGTGCGCTTGCCTTCCCGGAGATCATCGCCTGCAGGCTTGCCCGTTGTGACCGGATCACCGAAGACGCCCAGGACGTCGTCGCGGAGCTGGAACGCTTCGCCCAGCGGCAGCGCGAAGGCGGAGTAGCCGCGCAGCAGGTCATCCGAGGCGCCTCCGAGCGCGCCGCCCAAAGCGAGCGGGTGTTCCGTGGAGTACTTGGCCGATTTGAAGCGGATGATGGACTGGGCGCGGCTCACGGCGCCGGCACGGTCCCGCACCGGCCCGGCCACTTCTTCCAGAATGTCCAGGTACTGCCCCGCCATGACCTCGGCTCGCATGAGGTTGAAGATCAGCCGTGCCCGGCTCCCCGAGGCCGCCTGCTTGCCGATGTCCGTAAATGCTTCCTCGCTGAAGGACAGGCACAGGTCGCCGGCCAGGATGGCTGCCGCGTGGCCAAAGCGTTCGCTGTCCAGGGCCCAGCCTTGGCTTTCGTGCAGCTGGCTGAACCGGCGGTGGACGCTGGGGCCTCCGCGCCGCGTATCGGACCGGTCGATGATGTCGTCGTGGATGAGCGCGGCGGCCTGGAAGAGTTCGAGGGCCGCGCCCGCGGTGATCACATCCTCGGCGTCCGCGGGACCGCCGGCACCTCTCCAGCCCCAGTAGCACATGAGGGCCCGCAGCCGCTTGCCTCCGGTGACAAGGTTTGAGATCGACCCCATGATCGGATCGATGTCGGGCGAGATTGCCGTCATCACGGAGTGCCTCGTGGTCAGGAAGTCTGTGAGCTTGCCCGCGACGGCGGCCACGAAGGCCGCCTGTTCTACACGGAGCTGTTCGGCCACCGTCACTTGACGGACTCAGGCGCCACGTTGGCCCCGATCGTGAACGTGGACACTCCGGCAGTCGCGGGGACTGCGATGTTGACGGTCTCGTTCCCGGCCCGGACAAAGTCCTTTGAGACTACGGCACCGACCGTGTTGCCCGGAACGGCCTTGAATCCCTGCGCTTCGAGCGCCTTCGTGTAAAAGGCGACGACGGCGGCAGGCTTGGCGGCAGTCGAGCCCACCAGGGCGACGGTTGCGGGGGAGGAGGACTTATCGAAACTGCTGGCCACGACCTTGGCCCCCGGCATGGGCGGAAGCAGCTTTTGCGGGAATCCTGCGACGAGGGCGCCCACCATGGCGGAGGTGCCCGGCGATGCCGAGGGGCTGGGTGGCGCTGTGGTGCTCGCCTGGGCCATGGCCGTGGTGGACGCCGCAGCTTCAGGGGCTGCTGCGGGACCGGGGGCAGGTGCCGTGCAGGCCGACATCACCACCATCACCGTGCCGGCCGCAAGCAGGCCGAGGCCTGCAGGCATGTGCGTTCCAATGACCTTCACAGGTGTATTCCTCCTGGGGTTTGATGCCGGATCCAGCCTCCAGTTTAGTCAGCCCCAAGGGCATAGGATTGCAGATGTGGTGCCGGACCAGGACAGAGAGCAATTCGAAGCGCGTCTTCGGGAGCTTCGGCGCAGCAGTATTCTGCACGTGGATATGGACGCTTTTTTTGTTTCCGTGGAGCTGCGCGGGCGCCCGCAGTTGCGCGGCAGGCCGGTTATCGTCGGATTCCCGGCGGACCGATCCGTGGTCCTGTCAGCCTCGTACGAAGCACGCGCCTTCGGAGTTAAGTCTGCGATGCCGATGGTCGTAGCCCACCGCCTGTGCCCGCAGGCCATCGTCATCGAGCCGCGCCACAAGCTCTACTACGAAGTGTCCGGGCAGCTGATGTCCATCTTCGAGTCCATCACTGAGCTGGTGGAGCCGCTGAGCGTGGACGAGGCGTTTCTTGATGTAGGGGGAGCGATCCGCAGGCTCGGCTCCCCGCAAGCCATTGGCGAACTCATCCGGAGCCGGGTAGTCGGCGAACTGGGCATCACCGCTTCTGTGGGCATTGCCGCGAGCAAGTTCGTTGCCAAGATCGCGTCCACGCGCTGCAAGCCCGATGGCCTTCTGCTCATCCGGCCGGAGGAGACAGTGCCATATCTGCATAGCCTCCCGGTCAACGCCCTGTGGGGCGTCGGCGCCAAGACGGCAGACGTACTGGCCAGGATGGGTATCCGCACGGTCGCTGACGTTGCCGCCACTCCGGTTGCGTCACTGAAGAAGGCTCTGGGCGCCACCGGCGAGCACGTCCACCGGCTGTCGTGGGGCATCGATCCCCGGGCTGTGACGCCCATCCGGCTGGAGAAGAGCATCGGGGCGGAGGAAACGTTCGCTGTGGACACGGCCGACGACGCACTTCTCAACAAAGAGCTGTTGCGTCTGTCTCACCGGACGGCAGAGCGCCTGCGGGCGTCCGGAATGGTGGCACGGACCGTGGCCCTGAAATTGCGGTACGCGGATTTCTCCACAGTTACCCGGAGCAGGACAGTCCACGCGCCCGTGGACAGTGCGCAGCTGATCTACTCCACAATCCTCCAACTGCTGGAGTCCTTGGGGAACCGGTCCATGCCGGTCCGGCTAGTAGGGGTCCGCGCCGAGCAGCTGGAGCCTGCAGCGCAGACATCCCTGCAATTGAGCCTGGACCGGAGGGATGACAACTGGCGGTCGGCCGAACAGGCGCTGGACAGGGTGGCAGAGAAATTTGGCAACAAATCTGTCCTTCCGGCACGGCTCTTGGACGGTGCCACGGGGGCCGCCAGGCCTCCTCGGGAGCAGGCCTGAGCAGGCGGCCGGGGCGGGCCGGATTCTAGCCGGTTTTTCAGGGTTCTTTCGACGCCGCGGCAGGCGAAAGCGTCTTTCACAACACCGCCCAACAAACTATCCTTAGAGATACAAAGATTTCGAACGTCTGGACATGTGTGGATCACCTGACCCGCCTGCGTCCGTATGCTTGGATCCATGGACCTGCCAACGATGGAGGGCCGGGAACCTGTAGAGCATGCCGGTCGTTGACGAGGCAGGAACAGCTGGTCCTGACCAGTCCAGACGTTGGCCTACTTAAGGAGGTCGTGATGCCGCTCTCGGAGCACGAACAGAAGCTGCTCGAGCAACTCGAGAGGCAGCTGCATGAGGACGATCCCAAGTTCGCCAGTTCCATGGGCTCGGATCCTGGCCGCACATGGTCCACCCGGCACATTGTGATTGGCGTACTCGCGACGCTCGCAGGGGTCCTGCTCCTGCTGGTGGGGGTATCCCTGCAGAACATCTTCGTGGGTGTCCTTGGATTCGTCGTCATGGGAGCGGGTGTCTACTTCGCCACCATGCGCAGTGCTTCCAGCGGCAAGGCTAAGGCCGGCGGACGGGGAAAGAAGTCCAAGGGCAAGAGCTCTTTCATGAGCAGCCTTGAAGAGCGCTGGGATGAAAGGCGCCGCGGAGAGTCCTGACCTCCGCCGCCCCCACTTCCCACCACCTCCACCTGGCACCACCCTCCACTTGCCACCACACCACGCCTAAACGATGACCCGCTCCGGCGGGTCATCGTTATTTAACGGCCATTCCGGGACACCTGCCGGAGTGGCGCTTCCGGAGGCCGCGATTCTCCCTCCACTCCCCACCCCCGGGCTGAGCCCCGGAATTCCACGGAACTTGATTCTCCAATTGCCGGATAATTCATTGCGCCGCGTTGACTGTGGTGAGAAGTGGAGTAAAGTGGAGCGAGTAAGAGGGTAGTGGCAGCGCGGGGGTTGTTCGGCTTCTGACAGCAGAGGGGTGGTGGGGATGTGTTCCTGGGGACACACTCGCCGCGTCTGGATGAAAAGGGCCGGATCATTCTTCCTGCCAAGTTCCGTGAGGAACTTGCCGGCGGACTTGTTCTCACGCGAGGCCAGGAGCGCTGCATCTACGTCTTCAGTGAGCAGGAATTCGCGAGGGTTCACGAGCAGATCCGGGAGGCTCCCATCTCCAACAAACAAGCTCGTGACTACATTCGCGTCTTTCTCTCCGGAGCCTCGGACGAGGTACCTGACAAGCAAGGGCGGGTGACTATCCCTCCTGCCCTTCGGGAGTATGCAGGGCTCGGCAGGGAACTGGCCGTCATCGGCGCCGGCACCCGCGCAGAGATCTGGGATGCCCAGGCTTGGAATGTGTACCTGGCGGAGAAGGAAACCTCCTTCTCCGAAACCGACAACCCCATCGCCGGCATTCTCTGAGTGCCGGCAGGCAGCACCCGAATCTGTTTCTTGAATGAGATCTCCAGCCGCCCATCCAACCGTCTTCCTGGCTCACTTCCCCGGAGCCAGGCGGCCAACCGGACAGGCGCGGATGGGGATCTGACTTAAGAAGCAAGCAACCCGCGGCAAGCAGGAAGGACGAAGGCATGAACGAACACGACAACGCCAAACCTACGTCCGAACGCCATGTGCCGGTTCTGAAGGACCGGTGCATTAATCTGTTGGCGCCGGGATTCGAAGCAGCGCGCCTGCGCGGAGAAACTCCGGTGGCAATCGACGCCACGCTGGGGATGGGCGGACACTCGGAGGCGATGCTGCAGCGCTTCCCTGACCTGCATCTTGTGGGCATCGACCGCGACGAAGAGGCGCTCGCCCTCGCCGGTGAGAGGCTGAAGCCCTTCGCCGGGCGCATCGACCTCGTCCATGCCGTCTATGACGAAATCGCCGAAATCCTGGAGGACCTCGGTATTTCGGAAGTCCACGGCATCCTGATGGACCTCGGGGTGTCCTCGTTGCAGCTCGATGAGCGGGAACGCGGCTTTGCCTACTCTTTTGACGCGCCCCTGGACATGCGGATGGACACCAGCCGCGGGCAGACGGCGGCTGACGTCGTCAACACCTACAGCGAAGAAGACCTGGTCAGGATCATCCGGAAGTGGGGCGAGGAGAAATTCGCCGGCCGCATTGCCAACAGGATTGTCACGGCCCGGGCGGACAAGCCGTTTGCCACCACCGGAGAACTGGTGGAGCAGATCCGGGCTGTTGTGCCGGCCGGTGCCGCCAAGTCGGGAGGCCACCCGGCCAAGCGGACGTTCCAGGCTCTGCGGATCGAGGTCAATGAGGAACTCGACGTCCTCGAACGTGCGGTCCCCGCAGCCGTGGAAGCCCTCGCACTGGGCGGCCGGATAGTGGTCATGTCCTACCACTCGCTGGAGGACAAGATCGTCAAAAGCGTCTTCCAGGCGCGTTCCAAGTCATCCGCACCGCTGGGATTCCCGGTGGAGCTGGAAGAACACAAGCCCGAACTCAAGACCCTGACCAAAGGCACCGAGGTGCCAACCGCCGTCGAGATCGCGGAGAATTCTCGCGCAGCATCCGCCCGGCTGCGCGCAGTGGAACGCATCAGAGCCAGGAGAGCCGCATGAGCACCGCAGCTGTCAAGACCTACCCCCTCGCCTCCAGCCGCAGCGCCGGGGACGTTGATTCCGGGCTGTCGGGAGCGCGCAAGGCGCGGACGCCGTTGTCCGTTGTCCGGTCCGTTCCCAAGAAGCACCGTGCACCGTTCGTGGTTCTCTGCTTTGGCCTGCTCGCCGTGGCGCTCATCGCTGTCCTCGTCCTGAACATCTCGGTGTCTACCGCCCAGTACCAGCTGGTGAGCCTGCGCAGCGAACAGACGACGCTGACCAAGCAGAACCAGGATCTGACACAGCAGGTCCAAAACTTCGAAGCGCCGCAGAATCTGGCAGCCAAGGCCTCAGAATTGGGGATGGTAGCTTCCACAGGGAAGGGCCAGATAGATCTGTCCACGCTCACTGTCAGCGGCCAGGCCAAGCCTGCCGTCAAGGGTGACTCGGCTGGAGCGGTAATCGCCGCCCCGGCTGTTCCCGGCCAGCTCAACGTCGTCCCGCCGGCAAGTACTGCCGACCCGCTGGAAAACCGGAAGCCTGCGGCGGAAGAGGCCGTGTCAGCGCCGGTGGCTGCGGCCCCCGTTGCTGCGCCGGCCGCCGCCCAGAAGCCGGCGGCGGCCCTCAACGGCGGCACCATCCCGGCGCCTGCCCAAAAGGCGCCGGGGCAGTAACTGGCAGAACGGACGCGGCTGGCAGCCAGCAAGGCAAGCAGTAAGGGATGATCGTGGCGCAAGGCAAGGCAAGCAGGCAGAAAGTCCCGAACGCCACCAAGCGGTTGCGCCTTGGACTCGGCGTGATGCTGGCGTTACTCCTGGTAGTCGGGGGAAAGCTCTTCCTGGTCCAGGGCCTGGACGTTGGCGGCATGGCGGAAGCTGCCCTCAGCAACCGGCTGCGGCCGACCGTGCTGCCTGCGGAACGGGGCAGCATTGTCGATGCCAACGGGACGGTGCTGGCCAACAGCGTGATTCGCTACAACATCACCGTAGACCAGGCGGTCAACACCAAGACGGAGTCCTTCAAACGGCTCGAAACCGTCAACGGCGAGGAAGAACTCGTCACAGTTTCCCGGGACCAGGGGATCGCGGAACTTGCCGGCGTCCTGGGGATGCGGGTGGAGGACGTCCGGAACTCCGTCACGGGCAAGAAGACTTACTACATCGTGGCCAAGGACCTGAAGCCGGACGTTGAAGACCGGGTATCCAAGCTGCAGATTCCGGGCATCTTCTCCGAAGGAACCAGCAAGCGGGTTTACCCGAACGGTTCTGTCGCGGGCGGCATCGTGGGGTTCCTGGAGAACGGTGACACCGGACAGGCAGGCCTGGAGCAGACACAGGACGCCATCCTCAGGGGAACACCCGGCAAACGACTTTTCGAGATCGGCGCCGACGGCCTCCGCATTCCGGTGGGCGTGGACCAACTGACGCCCGCCCAGGACGGCAAGGACGTCAAACTCACCCTCAATTCGGACCTGCAGTATTTCGCGCAGCAGGCCATCCAGAGCCAGGCGGACAAGCTGAGCGCGGAGTGGGGCACCATCATCGTCTCCGACATCAAAACCGGCAACATCCTGGCCATGGCGGACACTAACGCGCCCGACCCCAACGATCCCGGCAAGGTGGCGGCTGAGGACCGCGGAGTCCGGGCAGTCACCGCAGCTTACGAGCCAGGGTCCGTGGAAAAGATGATCACCGCCGCCGCGGTCATCGAAGAGGGCAAGGCCAAGCCGCTCGACACTTTTGTCATCCCGCCCTCCTACGTGGTTGACGGCCAGCAGTTCGATGATTCCTTTTCCCACGGGACTGAAAAACGGACGCTGGCCGGCATCCTCGGATGGTCCATGAACACCGGAACGGTCATGGCAGGGCAGCGGCTGACCAAGGAACAGCGGCATGACTGGCTGCAAAAGTTCGGCATCGGCGAGGCCCCCGAGATTGGCCTGCCCGCCGAAGCCAAGGGCATCCTGACGCCGGCCGACCAGTGGGACGGCCGCCAGCAGTACACGGTGCTCTTCGGCCAGGGCGTATCGCAGTCAACGCTCCAGACTGTCCGGGCCTACCAGTCCATCGCCAATGGCGGGGTGATGCTCCAGCCGCGGCTCATTGACAGTTACATCAACCCCGACGGAACCGAGGAGAAAGTCCCGGCGAAGCCTGCCCGGAAGATTGTGTCCAAGGAGACCGCCAAGCAGGTCCGGGACATCCTGGAAAGTGCCGTCACGGAGGGCCAGATCAAGGAAGCAGCGATCGACGGCTACCGTGTCGGGGCCAAGACCGGGACGTCGCAATCGCCCTGTGATGACGGCACGGCAGGTTTCTGCGGCTACACGGCCTCGATGGTGGGAATGGCGCCGATGGACGATCCGCGGTTTATTGTTGAGGTGGTCCTGCAGCGGCCCAAGGGTTCCATTTACGGCATTACCAACGGTCCCGTTTTCCGTTCGGTCATGAGCCAGGCACTGCGAACGTACAACGTTCCGCCGTCCAAGGGGCAACCGGTCAAGCTGCCGCAGTTCGCCAAGTAGTAAACGCGCTTTCAACGACCGCGGTGCACGTGAACGCTTCGTTCTGCCGTGTCCCGCTGGTCCACTAGTACCCACGGAGATCCACTTGTCAGAGCACAATGCCCCCGGCACTGCCGGTGCCCCGGACGGGCAGGCTTCCCCCGGCGGGTTCCGGCCAACGGCCGTCGCCGCAACAGAACTGGGTGCCATCGGCCGGTGGGTCGGACTCACCGTGCCCGGAGCCGCGGCGGACGTTCACGTTACCGGGATCTCCCTCAACTCCCGGACGGTGGAGCGCGGCGACCTTTACGTGGCACTCCCCGGGTCCACCCGCCACGGCGCGGACTTTGCCGCCGCGGCGATCGAGTCGGGCGCCGTCGCTGTGCTGACGGACGACGCCGGTGCGCGGCTCCTGGCGCTGGCGCCTGATATCTCCGTGCCGGTGCTCGTGGTGGATGAGCCCCGGGCCGTCGTCGGCCGCCTGTCAGCGCTGATCTACCGGAGCCAGGCAACGGACGGCTCGTCGCCGTCGCTCTTCGGCGTCACCGGAACCAACGGCAAGACCACCACCACATACTTCGTCAATTCCCTGCTTCAGGCTCTTGGGAAGAGAACGGGGCTGATCGGCACCATCGAGATTGTGGCCGGCGGCGATCCGATTCCCAGCCTCCTGACCACGCCGGAATCCACCGACGTCCACGCCCTGCTGGCCCTCATGCGCGAACGGGGGCTCGACGCAGCGTCCATGGAAGTGTCCTCGCATGCAGTCTCGTTCCGCCGCGTTGACGGCGTGGTCTTCGACGTCGTCGGGTTCACCAACCTGACCCAGGACCACCTCGACCTGCACGGCACCATGGAGGACTACTTCCGCACCAAGGCGGAGCTCTTCACCGAGGGGCGTGCCCGCGCCGCTGTGGTGACGGTCGACGACGAGTGGGGACGCCGTCTCGCCGCCGAGGCGGGCCTTCCGGTCACCACGCTGTCAACCCTGCCGGTGGGTGACGGTGACGGACGGTCCCCTTCCGCAGCCCCGTCGGGCAGCGCGGACTGGACCGTCACCGAGCCGCGGCCCCGCGGCCTCGGCACCGAATTCACCCTGCGCGGCAGCACCGGCGTGGAGCTCCGCGTGCATACCGGGCTCCCCGGCAGCTTCAACGTCTCCAACGCCGCCCTTGCGTTGGCC
>NZ_JBDGML010000061.1:0-4107 GCF_057655195.1 Arthrobacter sp. Soil_N43 | reverse complement strand
GATGGACGTGGCCATGGCGGTCTGGGTGCCTTCGGGGGTGCGTCCGTCCACGGTACCGGGCGGGGGTGAGACGTAGTCGTAGAGCGGCTCGGCCACGCCGTAGCACATGAGCCCGCTGCCCATGCCGGCGGCAAACATCATGGCCACCCAGGACACGGTGCGGAATTCGGGCTTTTCGCCGTCCTTGCCCAGCGGGATGTTGCCGAACTTGCCCAGGGCAAGCCACAGGATAAAGATCACGAAGAGGGAAGCCAGGCCCATAAACAGCCAGCCGGTGTACTGCATCACCCAATCGAGGACGCTTTGCGAGGTTGTTGCCAGGCTGTCCCGTCCGAAGAAGCCCCAGATCACGAAGGCGATGGCGAATGCCCCCGTGATGCCGAAGGTCACTTTGTCGAGGGTGAGCTTGCGGTTCCGGCGTTCGGTCACGGCCTGCTCGGTCTTGGTCAGGCGGAGTTCCTGCAGGATCTGTTCGTAGTCTTCTTCGAGCTCAGCCAGGGGGACCGTCAGGGGATCTGGCGAGGCCGCGTCCAGGTCGGTCCCGTCCAAGGCGGCTTCGTCGACGCCTTGGGGCTTGGGAGAATTGGGGTCCTTGGCGGCGCTGGCGCTGCTGTCCAGGTTGGGTTCGCTGCTTAGGTCGTCACTGCTATATCGGGTATCGCTTTTGGGGGCCATGAGGAATTCCTTTGCTCGGATTCATGGGCTTGCTTAGATGTGGCCATCCACTGTCAGGCCAGGGGGGAGGTTGGGGACCTCGTTGGATTCGGTGATCATGATGTCGCCATCGATCACTGTCACTTCGTGAGTACGGACCGGGAGCTTGGCCGGCGGGGCGTCCACGCCTCCCGTGCGCAGGTTAAAGCGGGATGCGTGGAGCGGGCATTCGACCCAGCAGTCCTCAACCCAGCCGTCGGCCAGGGAGGCGTCCTGGTGTGTGCAGGTGTCGTCAATGGCAAAGAGCTCGCCCTCCTCGGTGTGGAAGACGGCGATGGGAGGAGACGTGTTCAGCCGCAGCGCTTCCCCTGGTGCCAGTTCACTGAGCGGGCATGCCTTGTGCATGGAGGGACCTCTTCTTCTAGGTGGAGCGTTGGAGTTCAATTGCCACCGACGCTGTTCCGTAATCAACAACAGCAATCGCTATAAGCAACAGAGTGCGGTAGCTCACAGCGGGTTGTCAAGGGTTTTCTGCTCTGTTGCGGGTCGCCCGGCCCTCATGAAGGGCAACCCTTGACAGTTGCCGTGGCATGGATCACTCTGTTGCATATAGCGATTGTTGTTGCGTAAGAAGCAATTGAAGGAGGCTGTGGTGTCGATGGAGACGCTTGCAATTGTGGGGGCCTCGCTGGCTGGGCTCTCTGCCGCCAGGGCCGCCCGCGCCCAAGGCTTCACCGGGCGCCTTGTGGTGATCGGCGATGAGCCGCACCGGCCCTATGACAGGCCGCCGCTGTCCAAAGATTTCCTGCTCGGTGCAATCACCGCAGAGGACCTGTACCTGGAATCAGAGGCCGACGAGCTGCAGGCAGAGTGGCTGCTTGGAGGGGGAGCTGTTTCCCTCGACGCCGAGTCCCGCAGCATCCGGCTGAAGGACGGTCAGGTCATCCAGGCGGACGGCATCGTCATAGCCACGGGTGCCCGGGCGCGCCAGTTGCCCACTCTTGCGGGACTGAGCAACGTGTTCTCGCTGCGGACGCTTGCTGACGCCCAGGCTCTTGCCCCCGAACTGCTGCCTGGAAGCAGGATGGCCGTCGTCGGTGCCGGGTTCGTCGGTGCGGAGGTCGCCTCAGCCGCTGTGTCCCGTGGCATGGACGTCACCATGATCGACACCAAGCCCGTGCCCTTCGCCGGCCAGCTCGGGGCGGAGATGGGAGCAGTGGTGGCCGGATTGCACGCAGCGAACGGCGTGGAGCTGATCTCGTCCGCCACCATAGAGGACTTCTACAGCTGCGAAGGAAACGTCTCCGGGCTGCGCCTCTCCGGGGGAAGGTACGTGGCCGCTGACGTCGTCGTTATCGGGATTGGCGCTGAGCCGAACACCGAGTGGCTGTCCGGTTCCGGGCTCGAGCTGAACCCGGGCATCGTCTGTGATGCCATGGGACGCACCAACATCCCGGGGATCGTCGCTGTGGGGGACTGCGCCGCGTGGTTCGACCCTGAGGCCGGAATCCACCGCCGGGTCGAGCACTGGACCGGCGCCCTGGAGCGCGCGGCGCTGGCTGTCCGGGCCCTGCTGGACGCCGACGCCCCTGAGCAGCCTTCCAAGCCCGCCTACTTCTGGTCTGACCAGCACGGCGTCAAGATCCAGTTCGCGGGGCACTCCGCCGGCTACGACCGCCTTGAGGTCGAGGCCGGGGACCCCCTCGCCCACAGCTTCCTCGCCGTGTACTACCGCGGAGACGCGCCGGTGGCGGTCCTGGGAATGAACCAGCCCAGGCTCTTCACCAAATGGCGGCGGAGCCTGGCTTCGTCGCCTCGGTCGGAGGCGGCCGCACTCGTGGGGGCCGCCGCCATGTCCTGAAACAACATGTCCTGAAACAACCCGTCCTGAAAATAAACAGCCCCAAACCTTCCGTCCGGCACCAAAGTTTTGACCCGAGTTTCTTGTTTTTGTTAGGAGTAGAAATTGTCTGTTGAGGTAAGCACCCCGAGCCTGATCCCGACCCTGGGCGGTCATTTGTACACGGATCCGGCTATTTTCCGGGCTGAGCAGGAGCGTATTTTCGAGCAGATGTGGTTCTGCGCGATCCGGTCCGCGGACCTGGACAAGCCCGGTGCGTGGCAGACGGTGCAGGTGGGGCGGGAGAGCGTGCTGATCTCGCGGACCCGCAAGGGCGAGATCCGTGCCTTCTACAATGTTTGCCGGCACCGTGGCGTGAAGCTGTGCATGGAGGAAAAGGGCGAAGCGGCGCGCAACTTCCAGTGCCCGTACCACGCCTGGACGTACGACTTCGAGGGCAAGCTGATCGCCGCCCCGAACCTGACGAAGATGCCTGACATTGACCGCAATGAGTACGGACTGTCCAAGGTCCACATCCGCGAGTACCTGGGCTATGTGTGGGTGTGCCTGGCCGAGGAGCCGCCCTCGTTCGAGGAAGAGGTCATGGGCGCGATCGAGGAACGCCTGGGCGACGTGCACGCCATTGACGGGTACGACGTGGCGAACCTGTCCCTGGGCCGGCGGATCCGCTATGACGTGAAGGCGAACTGGAAGCTCATCATCGAGAACTTCATGGAGTGCTACCACTGCGCCACGATCCACCCGGAGCTGACCGAGGTGCTGCCGGAGTTCGCCGACGGGCTGGCCGCGCAGTACTTCGTCGGCCACGGCGCGGAGTTCGGTGAGGACATCAAGGGCTTCACCGTGGACGGCTCCGAGGGCCTCGACGTGATCCCGGGCGTGGGTGAGGATCAGGACCGGCGCTACTACGCGATCACCATCAAGCCGACCGTGTTCGTGAACCTGGTCCCGGACCACGTGATCATCCACCGGATGTTCCCGATGTCCGCAGACCACACGATCGTCGAATGTGACTGGCTGTACCTGCCCTCCGTGGTGGAGTCCGGCAAAGACGTCAGCGCCTCGGTGGAACTGTTCCACCGCGTGAACATGCAGGACTTTGACGCCTGCGAGCGTTGCCAGCCGGGCATGGCCTCCAAGTCCTACTCCAAGGGCGGCGTCCTCGTGCCCAGCGAGCACCACATCGGCGCTTTCCACGACTGGGTCCAGGAAAAGGTCGGCGACATCCAGCTGTCCGGAGAGGCACTGCTGGGCCTCACCAAGGACACCCCGCCGCTGGAGGAACGCGCCGAAACCCTGCAGCGCAAAGAGACTGGAACCCCGGCCTCCTAAAGCCCCGCACCCCTGACCCTCCAACCAAACACCCACGATGACCCCGGGCCACGGCCCGGGGTCATCAGTGTAAGCCCATCCTTGTGCAGTTCCTGTACCGGGCATGCAGGATGCAGAAAGCAGAAGAACCCCGCCGCGGCACTGTAGTTCGGTGCCGTGGCGGGGTTCTTTTGGGTGGGGTGCTGTTAGCCGATCTTGTTGGCGGCTTCGGCGTCGGAGGAGGTTTCTCCTGCGCCGAGGTTGGCGCGGAGTTTGGCGCC
>NZ_JBDGML010000060.1:0-28056 GCF_057655195.1 Arthrobacter sp. Soil_N43 | reverse complement strand
CATTCGGCGGTCTCTTCCGGATCACGATCAGGCAGCTGGTTAGTCAACCCGCTGAGGATATGGGAGGTATCTTCTCCTGCAGCCACGTCCAACCTCTCTTTGCGCGCATTCATCGGCGCACTCAGGTCCGGCAGGGTAGCTGCCTGGCGTGAACGCGACGTGTGCGACATATCGGTTACAACAGCCCGGTCAGGTGCGCCGGGCAGGGTTCTGTCTCGTCTACGACTGCCTGTCCGTCCAGGGCGGTCGCCCCGCGGCATGACTGTCACCAGCCACTCTAGCTGTGACGGCTTGCCGATGCGTAGCCGCGACTGGCGCCCCTGCCGTATTTGACCGTCATACTGGTTGTGTGACGCACAATAAGCCGCCCCGCGGCCCTGACAGCTTGAAGCACACGCCCAAAGGGTGTTGGCTTGGAGTAATCGATATCACTAATCATAGGAGGAACGCGTGAGTGAGGCCGACGCCGCCACTTCGGTAAATGTGGCGGAAAAATTGGGTTTCAAGAACGGGGATCTGATTCAGGAGTTCGGTTACGACGACGACGTCGACTTCGACTTACGTGATGACATTGAAGATCTGACGGGGTCAGAGCTCCTGGACGAGGACGATCATGACGTTGTGGACGCAGTCATCTTTTGGTGGCGCGACGGCGACGGGGACCTGGTTGACACGCTCATGGATTCACTGACCACTCTGAGCGAAAACGGCGTGGTCTGGGTGCTGACGCCGAAGTCGGGAAGGCCCGGTTACGTGTCCCCGGGGGAGATCCAGGAAGCTGCACCCACAGCGGGGCTTCACCTGACTACGTCAGCGGGAGTGTCCAAGGACTGGAGCGCCACCCGCTTGGTGACCAGGAAGAACAAGTGACCGCAACTAACACCGTGGACACCACGGGCGTTGCTGCCGTGCCCGAAGTGGGGCAGCATGCTCCCGATTTCACCCTGGCCAACCAGTACGGTGAACCGGTCCGGCTGGCAGACTTCCGCGGACGAAACGTGGTGCTGGTCTTCTACCCATTCGCCTTCTCCGGCATCTGCACGGGCGAGCTGTGTGAGATCCGGGACAACCTTTCCGTTTTCGAACATGCCGACGCCGAAGTGCTTGCCGTCTCAGTGGACAGCAAATACTCCCTGCGGGCCTATGCCGGGCAGGAGGGGTACGAGTTCAGCCTGCTCGCTGACTTCTGGCCCCACGGTGCCGTGGCCGAGCGATATGGCGTTTTTGATGCGGAGAGCGGAATGGCGACGCGGGGAACGTTCATCATCGACGCCGACGGCATAGTCCGGCACGTTGTGGTCAATCCCCGCGGCCAAGCGCGGGACCTGGACGAATACCGCCGCGCGCTGGCGGGACTGGCGCAAGGCTGAACCCATGGACCAGCGGCGCGCCGGCATTGGCCTGACAGGGTTTGCCAGCCGGCCGCCGGTGCCACGGACCGAACCGTCGGCCCCGGAGCTGTATGTCCTGCGGGACATCCGGGACGTATTGTCAGGGCTGCGCCTGGCGCTCCTCACCGGAGCTGGACTGAGTACCGACTCCGGGATACCTGACTACCGGGGGCCGGACTCTCCGCCCCGATCACCCATGACCTATCAGGAGTTCGTGCGGGACGCGGGCAACCGTCAGCGCTACTGGGCCCGGAACCACATCGGCTGGTCCCATCTCAGGCGGGCGGATCCCAACGCCGGCCACGCCGCCGTCGCCCGGCTGGAACGCCGCGGGCTCCTGACGGGACTTATCACCCAGAATGTCGACCGCCTTCACGAGGATGCCGGAAGCGTGAACGTCGTGGACCTGCACGGCCGCTTCGACCAGGTCATCTGTCTGGACTGCCGCCGCACGTACTCCCGCCGGCTGCTCGCCGGTGTATTGGAGGAGCTGAATCCGGCATTCCTTGAGCGTGCGATGGAATCCGGCGTTGTTGAGATCGCGCCCGACGCCGACGCGACGGTCGAGGATTCGGAGCTCATCCGCAGCTTCGTCGTGGCGAAGTGCCCTGCGTGCGGCGGTGTGTTGAAACCGGACTTTGTGTATTTCGGCGAGAACGTGCCCAAGGACCGTGTGGAGCGGGCCTACTCGATGGTGGATGAGGCCGGAGCGTTGCTGGTCGCCGGGTCGTCGCTCAGCGTTATGAGTGGACTGCGCTTCGTCCGCCACGCCGCCAAGCAGGGCAAGCCGGTGGTCATCATCAATCGCGGGGAGACCCGCGGCGACGATCTGGCAACCGTCAAACTGGCTGCCGGCGTGAGTGAAGCGCTTGGGTGGCTCGCCGAGGAATTGCCCGCCGTGCCGCAGCCCTGATCCGGATTGGCAATTACGGCCTTTCGTCAGGTAAAGTCTATGTTCGTTGGTTCGCGCGCTTCGAAGCGGAACCGGCGGTTTGGGTCTTTAGCTCAGCTGGTAGAGCGCCACGTTTACACCGTGGATGTCATCGGTTCGATCCCGGTAGGACCCACCAAAGTGAAACCCCGTCTTCCAGCCGTGCGGCTGGCAAGGCGGGGTTTTGTGTTGGTTGCCAAGTCCTCACAGCCGGTCTTCCGCCCGGAAAAATGTCGGGGCCCCTTCGTAACCTTCGGGTATGGAACACGTACTGGTGAGAACTGCGGCGGACGGCCAGCCGGCCGCCGTCATTCGGGGCGGACGCGAGTGGACTGTCGGCGCGGACCCTGTCAGGTGGTTCGAACGCGTTAGCTGGTGGGAAGCTGAACGCCGAATGCCGCTGGGCTGGAGCCGGGTGGACGTCGAGGTATGGCGCCTTCAGGCGCGGCTTGGCAGGAATGAAAACTCTGCGCTCACCACCATGGAAATCCTGCGGGACGGCCTGGGTGGCGGCTGGAAGCTGCGGGAGGCAATTGCGGACGCCGCTTAATTGGAACAGCCGCTTAATTGGAACAGCCTTCCACCGCGACTATTGGGGGATGCCGCGGTGGAAGGCCTAAAACGAATATACCGTGAACATTAGGAAACACGAAACTGTTTCCGGCCGGCGGCCAGATGCGCCGGGAACCGGCCTGCTGAGCCGGGCCGGCGCCATCCAATCACCAAAGATGACCCGACCACCAAGAGGGCTGAGCCACTATGATGGTAGGTGTTCAGCCAAATGAACAGCAAGGGCTATCGTCTGCCGGATGTTGGCCGACGGTTATGCTGCCTGCGCTCCCAGCGCGTACCGATTGAAGGAGAATCATGGTCGATTCCCGCGCCACCCGCCCCGCCGATGGATTGGGCAGCACGTCGCCGGCCCCCGCTGTCACCCGGGCGGCCGCTGTGATGGAGGCGCTGGCCGCGTCTGCCACCGGCCGGCTCACCCTGAGCGACCTCGCCAGGGAGCTTGGCATTCCAAAATCCTCAACGTCAAACCTGTTGCTGGCCTTGGAAGAGGCACGCCTGATCAGCAGGCAGGGCGCCGAATTCACCCTGGGCCGCAAACTTGTTGAACTAGGCGCGGCGTATCTGAGCCGGCTGGATGAGGTCCAGGAGTTCTACCGGTTCTGTGAGCAGGCGCCCACGCTGTCCGGGGAGACTGTCCGGATCGCCATGTTGGACGGCACGAACGTCATATATCTAGCCCGCTATGAAGGGCATCCTGCCGTCCGGCTGACGTCCAACATCGGGGACAAGATGCCCGTTTCCCTCTGCGCTGTGGGCAAGGCCCTCGTCGCGCGGCTGCACGACCACGACATCGACGCCATGTTCGCTGACGATGCCGAACTCCCGGTGCTCACGCCGAAGTCGATCCGCACCGGCGCCGAACTCAAAGCGCAGATCCGCGAAATCCGCGAGCAGGGCTATGCCTTTGAAGACGAGGAATCCACCACTGGCGTCGTCTGCCTGGCCGTCTCGGTACCCACGCATGGGGCACACGGACCCAGCCTGGGCCTGTCTGTCACCGCCCTGAAGGCCACGTATTCCGACGAGCAGGGAGCGCAGATGGTCAAGGAGCTCAAGGAGTTGGCAAGGTCCCTGGGCAATCCGATGGGGTGAGGGGCTCCCCGGAGTGGGGGATGCCTGTGTCACATTGACCGCCTCTTCGCCGGCGATACATCAGCCTATTGGCGACTCGTTCAACTTGTTGTACTCTGTTCAACATAGTGATCAACGCCATAGGTGTTGCCGCTATCCCACCAAGGCCAACGGGGGCCTGGAGTGTTTCTGAGGGAGTGCTTGTGACAACTCGTACTGATATACCGCTGGCTGATGCGGACGGCGCCGTCGTCGAACCGGAACAGCTGCGAAGGGCAACTCTTGCCAGCTCCGTAGGCTCCGCCCTGGAGTACTACGACTTCTACATTTACGGTCTCGCTTCGGCGCTGATTTTTGGACCGCTGTTTTTCAAGCCGCTGGGCGAAGAAGGCGCACTCATCGCCTCGTTCGCCACGTACGGCGTCGGCTTCGCTGCCCGGCCCTTCGGCGGTGTCGTCTTCGGCTACATCGGGGACCGCTTCGGCCGGAAGATGGTGCTGATCCTGACCATCGGCCTGATGGGAACGGCCAGCTTTGCCATCGGGTTGCTGCCGACGTTCGAGCAGGCCGGCATGGTCGGGGCCGTGCTCCTGGTGGTGCTTCGCATTGTCCAGGGCCTGGGCGCAGGAGCGGAGCAGGCCGGCGCAACAACGCTCATCTCCGAGGTCGCGCCGCGCCGCCGTCGTGGTTTCTTTGCTTCCCTTCCCTTCGTGGGGATCCAGCTCGGCACCCTCCTCGGAGCCGGCACCTTTGCCCTGATCGCGACGGCCGACAAGGCGGTCCTGGAGGGCTGGCTGTGGCGCGTTCCGTTCCTGGCAAGCGTGGTCCTGATTGCGGTCGCCGTGTTCATCCGGCTCAGGCTCAAGGAGACCCCGGTGTTCCAGGAACTGGAGAAGCACAAGAATGTCGTGAAGAACCCGGTCGGTGAACTCTGGAAGCACTCCAAGAAGAACGTGCTGGTGGGCATCGGCCTGCGCATGGGCGAAAACGGCAACTCCTCCATCTACTCCGCGCTCCTGATCGCCTTCCTCGCGGCGCCTGCGGGCGTCTTTCCGGGGGACAAATTCATCGGTCCCGTCGGCCTGCTCATCGCCGCGGGCTTTGCCGCCGTCATGGTAATAACCTTCGGCGCGCTGTCCGACCGCTTCGGACGCGTCCCCGTCTACCGCTACGGCGCACTATTCCAGGCCCTCATCGCCTTCCCCGCGTTCTACCTGGTCACCCTGGGCAACGTCACGCTGGTGTGGGTGGTCATGGTGGTGGGCATCGCCCTGGGTGTGCAGTCCATGCTGGGCCCGCAGTGCCCGCTCCTGCCCGAACTGTTCGGTTCCCAGTACCGCTTCACGGGTGTTGCCATGAGCCGCGAACTGTCCGCCGTCCTTGCCGGCGGCCTGGTGCCGCTGGTCGGCGCCGCGCTGCTCGCCGCCACCGGTTACTCCTGGCTGGTACTGGCCATCTACTCCGTGGTGCTGGCGCTCATCTCCTTCGTCACCACCTTCTTCACCCCGGAGACCAGCGGGCGCGACCTCCTGCTGATCGAGGACGCAAGCTAGCACCCCACAGCTAGCACCCCACTGCACAGCGCGAACGGACACTTGGGACCCCCTCGGCGGGGCCCCAAGTGTCCGTTCGCGCTGTGCTTTTATGCGCGGTGCGGCGTCCCGGGCTTACCGTGGAGGCATGGAGTACCTGAGGGGTCCGTTGTATCTGGACGTTGCTGCGAAGGGTCTGTGTTTCGTCGGTGTCGCGATGATGATCTTAGGGCGGGACGGATGGTTCATCGGCGGGGTGGTGGCCGTTGTCATCGGAGTGCTTTGTGGCGCGCTGTCCATGGTTGCCGTCCGGCGGATGCGGCGCAGGGGATGGGACGGCGTCAACCGCGTTCGGTAGCTCGTGCGGGGTTGCTCGCGGGGCCCCAAGTGTCCGTTCGCGCTAAAACGGAATGCCGGAACGCCAGAGAGCCGGGCAGCCACTGTGGCTGCCCGGCTCTCCGGTATTCCTGTGCCCGGCCGTCATTCCGCCGGGCGTTGAACCGCGTCCTAGTAGAAGTGCACGGTGTCCACGAGGTGCGGCAGGTCGCCGCCGTCGAGGAACGTGCGCAGGTTGCTGCAGAAGCGCTCGGCGATGAGGCGGTTCTCTGCGGCGCTGAGCGCTGAAGTGTGCGGCGACACCATGACCCGGGGGTGGCTCCAGAGCGGGCTGTCCTGGGGGAGTGGCTCCACGGCGAAAACATCCAGGCAGGCGTAGGAGACCTGTCCGTTCTCCAGGGCCTCCAGCAGCGCCTCCTCGTCCACCACGGTGCCGCGGCCCACGTTCACGAAAACGGTGCCCGGCTTCATGGCAGAGAAGACCGCGCGGTTGAAGAGTTTCTCCGTGTACGGCGTGCCCGGCAGCGTGTTGACCACGGCGTCGGCGGAGGCCAGCAATCCAGCCAGCCCGTCGTTGCCAGCGACCTCTTCAATGCCTTCGATCGGTTCCACGTTCCGCTTGGTGCCGCTGACCTTCATCCCCAGGGCACGCGCGATGCGGGCAGTTTCCAGGCCGATTTCCCCGAGCCCGGTGACCACCAGCGTTGAGCCGCTGACGAGGCGCGTCGGGGTCCGCAGCTCCGGCCACACCTTGGATGCTTGGTCCTGGGCAAGTTCGGCGCTCCGCTTGAAGCCGTTGAGGATTCCCAGCGTGGCGAATTCCGCCAGCGGCAGGGCATGCACACCAGCGGACGTGGTGACCTGGAACTTGTTCAGCGTTTCCGCGTCGAGGCCCGAGGCTTTGACGGCCCCGCCGGCACCTGCAGCCATGGCATGGATCCACTGCAGGCGGGGGTTTTCGCGGGCGATTCTCGCGAGGCCTGCCGGGCTCTCGTTGGGAAAGCCGTACAGGACCTGCGCCTTGCCCAGCATGTCCCAGTAGCGCTCGTCCTGCTCGGGCGTGCGTTTGAAATCAGGGTCGCCGGAGTGGTCAGCCGGAAAGCGCTCCGGGGGCAGGAGATCGGGTTCGTAGAGAACGGTCACGGAGGGGTCCACGGCGCGAATGCGCTCCACCAGCTCTGCTTCGAGCGGGACGGCGATTGCGACGGTGGTTTCAGTCGTCATACTGTTCATCATACTGAATGGCGGATAGAATACTGAACAGATTTGCGAAGATTAACCACGACGAAGTGAGGCAGTTCTGCACATGAATATACAGAGGGCAGGCTTTGTGGGCTTGGGGCTCATGGGCGCGCCGATGGCCGCCAACCTTCTGAGGAAGGGCTGGGCCGTCACCGCCTGGAACCGGTCGGCCGCCGCGTTGGACGCTTTTGAAGAGCTGGGGGGAGCACGTGCCGGCGAGGTGGCATCGCTCCGTGACCAGCCGGTGATTGTCTTCATGCTGCCGGATCTCGGCTTCATCGAAGAAGCAGCGGCAGGGCTTCTTGCCAGCTGGGCGGACGCTCAGCCGGCCTCCGGCACCGCGATAGTGGTCATGAGCAGTGTTTCACCCGCCGGAGTACGCGAGTTTGGCCGCCGCGTCCGGGAGGCCAGCGCCGGCAACGCCTTCGTGGTGGATGCACCCGTGAGCGGCGGCACCAAGGGCGCCGTTGAAGGGACCCTGGCCATCATGGCCGGGGCCGATGATGAAGCGGACTTCGACGGGCTGCGGCCGCTGCTGGCGGCGATGGGCACCACGGTGCGGCTGCTTGGCCCGCTGGGTGCCGGATCGCTGGCGAAGGCCTGCAACCAGCTCATTGTGGGAACCACGACGGCGGCTCTCGCCGAAGCGGCTGAACTCGCCGAGCGCTCCGGTCTGGACGTGGCGGCCCTCTACGAGGTCCTCTCCGGCGGGCTGGCGGGCAGCAGGGTGCTGGACATCGTGGGACCGCGGCTCGCGCAGAAGGACTACACGCCTACCGGTCCTGCCAAGTTCATGCACAAGGATCTTTCGTTTGTCGTCGAGTCGGCCGCAGCGGCCGGTGCCGCCGTCCCCATGGCGGCGGCCGGCGTCGAACTCTATGCCGAACTTAAGCGGCAGGGACTGGGAGACCTGGACCTGGCCGTCGTCCGGCAAACCATTTCCAATCTCAGCAACGGGGCCGCGCTTGCCGCGGCTGAAGGGACCATCACAGCATGAGTGCACTCTTTGACCTGACCGGGCGCACCGCCCTGGTCACCGGCTCCAGCCGGGGCATCGGAAACGCCCTGGCCCGCGCCCTCGCGGACGCCGGCGCCACCGTGGTGCTCAACGGAATCACGCCTGACCGGCTGAAGGCCGCCGAGGGCGCCATGGCCGCCGATTATCCGGAAGGCCGGATCCGCAGCTGCGCCTTTGATGTCACCAGCGACGCGGCGGCCGCGGAGGGTATCGCCTGGATTGAGGCCAATGTGGGTCCGCTGGACATCCTCGTGAACAACGCCGGCATCCAACACCGGGTGCCCATGCTCGAGCTGGATGTCAGGGACTGGGAACGGGTCCTTTCCACCGATCTGACGAGCGCGTTCCTGGTGGGACGGGAGGCTGCCCGGCGCATGATCCCGCGGGGCCGCGGCAAGATCATCAACATCTGCTCCGTGCAGACTGATCTGGCCCGCCCCACCATCGCACCGTACATCGCCGCCAAGGGGGGCCTGCGGAACCTGACCAGGGCCATGACCGCCGAATGGGCTGGCTCAGGGCTGCAGATCAACGGCATCGCGCCGGGCTACATCCACACCGAAATGACGCAGAACCTGGTGGATGACGTGGAGTTCAACTCCTGGATTCTCGGGCGGACACCCGCCAACCGCTGGGGCACCGTCCAGGATCTGGCGGGACCGGCCGTCTGGCTGGCCTCCAGCGGTTCAGACTTCGTGAACGGCCAGACCATCTTCATCGATGGCGGAATGACGGTGGTGGTCTGATGGCACCGCTGGCTGTGCGTACAGAACTTCCGGCCGTTTCGCCGGCCGTGGTGGCCCACGCGGCGGGTGACCTGCGGCTCGACGACGTGGCGCTGGCCGCTCCGGCAGCGGACCAGGCCGTGGTGGAAGTGGCTTTCGGAGGCATTTGCGGCTCCGACCTGCATTACTGGCTTCACGGCGCTGCGGGGGAGTCGGTTCTCAAAGAGCCGCTGGTCCTCGGTCACGAGGTGGTGGGCACCGTGGTCCGGGCAGCGGCGGACGGAAGCGGACCTGTGCCCGGCACCGCTGTGGCCGTGCATCCGGCGACCCCGGCGCCCGGCGCGGCCAGGTATCCGGAGGACCGGCCCAACCTGTCGCCCGGCTGCACCTACCTGGGCAGTGCTGCACGGTTCCCGCACACCGACGGGGCATTCAGCCGCTACGTCAACCTCCCAACGCGCATGCTCCGGGCCCTTCCCGGGGACCTTGATCTGAGGACCGCGGCCCTCATCGAGCCCGCCAGCGTCGCCTGGCATGCCGTCGCCCGCGCCGGGGATGTGACCGGGAAGACTGCCCTGGTCATCGGCTGCGGACCCATAGGCGCCCTGACCGTGGCGGTACTGAAGCGGGCGGGGGCACGCCGGATTGTTGCGGTGGACATGCATGCCAAGCCGCTGGAGATCGCAGCAGCGGTCGGCGCGACCGACATTCTGGCAGCCGGCGAAACCGAGGCCATCGCCGCCGTCGAAGCGGATGTGGTCATCGAGTCCTCCGGCAGCCACCAGGGGCTGGCGTCCGCCATCAGGGGAGCCGTCCGGGGCGGCACCGTGGTGATGGTGGGGCTGCTGCCGTCGGGTCCGCAGCCTGTCCCGGTTTCGCTGGCCATCACCCGGGAACTCGAGCTCCTCGGCTCCTTCCGCTTCAACGACGAAATTGACGACGTGATCGCAGCGCTGGCGGACGGCTCACTGGAGATCGGGCCCGTGATCACACACGAATATCGCGTTGACCAGGCCCTCGAAGCCTTCGGCGTGGCGCGGAACTCGGCCGAATCCGGAAAGGTGCTCCTGGACTTCCGGCCGGCAGGACGTCCGGCGGGTGATGCCTAGGCCGAGTGCCGGCGCGGTTGCAGCGGCACGAAAACCCGCGGCTGCTCCACCCAGACCGGCTCCATCTCGGAAATCGTCCGCCGCATGATCCTGCTGGCCGCGTCGCGGGCCTCCTCCGCGTTGCCTGCGAAGATGGCCTCGGCCACCTCCAGGTGCCACTGCAGTGTGAGGTCCCGGGGGCGGTCGGGCATCAGCCCGTGAACCGTGCGGCCGGTCAGGGTTTCGGCGACCTGTCCCACCAGATTCGCGAACATTTCATTGCCGGAGCCAGTCAGCAGGAGGGAATGGAACTGGATGTCCAGCTCCAGGAAGCGGGGGACGTCGCCGGCCTTGCCGGCGTCGCGCATTGCCAGGGCCACGTCGAGCAGCTCCTGCCGGAGCTCGGCGGGGGAGTTGGCCGCCGCGAGTTCGGCGGCAACGGGTTCGACGGCGGAGCGCAGCTCGGCGAGGGAGCGCAGCTGGGCGCCGCGGCCTTCGCCGGCGAGCCGCCAGCGGATCACCAGCGGGTCGAACGGATTCCAGCGCTCGGGCGGAAGTACCCGGATGCCCACACGCTTGGTGGTCTCCACGAGTCCGAGGGACTGCAGTACGCGCACCGCTTCACGGACTACCGAGCGGGAGACCTTCAGTTCGTCCTCCAACTGTTCCGCGAGCATGATGTGGCCCGCGGGAAGGCTGCCGCCGACGATCCGGGTTCCCAGATTCTCGACGGCGCGGTGATGGAGACTGGTCGACATATTGGTAAGCATAGTGGGGCGGGGGGCCTGCCCTTCGCGCCGCCGGCCCGGCTGCCGGACTGCCCCGCGTCATAGACTCTTTGTGACGCGTTCAGCTTCCATTAAGAGAGAGCCACTTTTCCACGCGGCCCCGAATATATATGCTTTATTCACAGTCACTTCCCTAAAAGCGTGTTCCGCTGGACGTGCGGGACGCTCATGCACACGTTGCACAGAAATGAATTGGAGTATTGATGTCTGCACACATCGGTGTCACCGGCCTTGCGGTCATGGGTGCCAACCTCGCCCGCAACCTCGCCCGGAACGGCTTCACTGTCGCCCTGCACAACCGTTCGGTTGAAAAGACTGACACACTGCTGGAGAAGTACGGTTCCGAGGGCGACTTCGTCCGCACGGAGTCCCTTGAGGAGCTGGTGAATTCCCTCGAGAAGCCGCGCCGTGTGCTGATCATGGTCAAGGCCGGCAAGCCGGTCGACTCCGTGATCGAGCAGCTCGAACCGCTGCTGGAGGCGGGCGACATCATCATCGACGCCGGCAACTCGCACTACGAGGACACCCGCCGCCGGGAAGCCGCGCTGGCGAAGAAGGACCTGCACTTCGTGGGCATCGGTGTCTCCGGCGGTGAGGAAGGCGCCCTGAACGGCCCGTCCATCATGCCGGGCGGCTCCAAGGAGTCCTACGACGCCCTCGGCCCGCTGCTGGAAAAGATTGCCGCCAACGTTGACGGGCAGCCCTGCTGCGCCTGGATCGGCACCGACGGCGCCGGCCACTTCGTCAAGATGGTCCACAACGGCATCGAGTACGCCGACATGCAGGTCATCGGCGAAGCCTTCGACCTGCTGCGCTCCGGCGCCGGCATCGAGCCCGCCGAGCAGTCCAAGATCTTCGCCGAGTGGAACAAGGGCGAGCTCGCCTCCTTCCTCATCGAAATCTCCGCCGAGGTCCTCGGCCACGTGGACACCCGGACAGGCAAGCCGTTCGTCGACGTCGTGGTGGACGCCGCAGGCCAGAAGGGCACCGGCCGCTGGACCGTCATCTCCGCACTCGAACTGGGATCCCCGACGTCGGGCATCGCCGAGTCGGTCTTCGCCCGCGCACTGTCGTCCCAGACCGAGCAGCGCAAGCTGGCTCAGGAACTCCTCGCCGGCGAGGAAGTCAACGTTGAGGTTCCGGAGACGTTCGTTGAAGACGTCCGCCAGGCGCTGTACGCCTCCAAGCTGGTCTCCTACGCCCAGGGCCTGGACATGCTGACCTCGGCAGCCGGGGAATACGGCTGGGACCTGAAGCTGGACGAGATCGCTTCGCTGTGGCGCGGCGGCTGCATCATCCGTGCAGAACTCCTGAAGGAAATCACCAAGGCTTACGCCGCCGACGAGAAGCCGGCCAACCTGCTGTTCGCCCCGGCGTTCACCAAGGCCATCGCCGAAGTCCTGCCGGCCTGGCGCCGCGTGGTTTCCACGGCCGTGCAGCTGGGCATCCCCGTCCCCGTGTTCTCCTCCTCGCTGGCCTACTACGACGGCCTGCGCCGCAAGCGCCTGCCGGCCGCCGTGATCCAGGGCCAGCGCGACCTCTTCGGTGCGCACACCTACGGCCGTGTTGACGCCGAGGGCACGTTCCACACCCTGTGGGGCGAGGACAAGTCCGAAATCGAGGCAGTGGACACCCACTAGCCAAGCCTGGCCGGCACAAGCGTGACCGGCAGGGCCTGATACAACAAACGGCCGGCGCCTCCCGATACTGTGGGAGGCGCCGGCCGTTTCCGTATCTGATCCAGGAGTCCCGCGTGTCCCAGCCCGTCGCGTTTGTCACCGGAGCCTCCACCGGCATCGGATTCGAAGCAGCAAAGAAGCTCAGCCACAAGGGATTCACCGTCTTCGCCGGCGCGCGCCGCGTGGACAGGATGGAACCGCTGAAGGCGCACGGCGTCAACGTGGTGCCGCTGGATGTCACCGACGAGGAGTCCCTGCGCAGCGCGGTCTCCGCGGTGCACGCTTCCCACGGGCGTATAGACGTGCTGGTCAACAACGCCGGTTATGGCACGTTCGGGGCCCTGGAAGAGGTTGAACTGGCGGAGGGACGAAGGCAGTTCGAGGTCAACGTCTTCGGCCTCGCGCGGATGACCCAGCTGGTCCTGCCGGGCATGCGGGCGGCACGGCGCGGCCGGATCATCAACATCTCATCCATCGGAGGAAAGTTCTACGAGCCTTTGGGAACCTGGTACCACGCGACCAAGTTCGCCGTGGAAGGCCTCAGCGATGCGCTGCGGCTCGAACTGGAGCCCCACGGCATCCAGGTGGCAATCATCGAGCCTGCCAGCACCGTGACTGAATGGGGCAGCATCGCCGCGCAAGGGCTGCTGGAGCGCTCGGGCAGCGGACCCTATCGGAAGCAGGCGCAAGAGATGGCCGCAGTACTCGCATCCACCGGACGGCCCGCCACATCCTCGGATCCTGGAATCATCGCCGACGCCGTGGTCCATGCGGCCACTGCTGCGCGGCCAAAGACGCGCTATCCGGTTGGCAGGGGAGCGCCGGCCATCATGCTGCTGCGCCGGATCCTCCCCGACCGCCTGTTCGACGTGGCGGTTAAGGCCGTCCTGGCGCGGGTGGCGCGCTGAGCCGGCTCTTGGGATTCCTCAGATTCCTCAGATCCGGTACTCGATGTAGTACTCGGCCGGATCCACAGCGGGGGAGGTTTCCCGCTGGGCGTCGCGGTGGCGCCAGGTGGCCGGAACGCCGGTGACGATTGACTCCGGCGGGGCGTCCTTGACGACGACGGCGTTGGCGCCGACGGCGCTGTCCCGGCCGATCGTGATGGGGCCGAGGATCTTTGCCCCGGCTCCGATGGTGACGCGGTCGCCGATCGTGGGGTGCCGCTTCACCTTCGCCAAGGAGCGTCCGCCGAGCGTCACGCCGTGGTAGATCATGACGTCTTCGCCGATCTCGGCTGTTTCCCCGATGACCACGCCCATGCCGTGGTCGATGAAGAACCGCCGGCCGATCGTGGCACCCGGATGGATTTCGATGCCGGTCAGGAACCGGGCCAGCTGCGAAATCAGGCGCGCAGGAAACCTCAGCGACGGGTTCTGCCACAGCCTGTGCGTCAGCCTGTGCGCCCAGATGGCATGCAGTCCGGAATACGCGAAAAAGTTCTCAAAAGAACCTCGAGCCGCCGGGTCGTGGGACCGGGCGGCGTCGAGGTCTTCCTTAAGTCTTGCGAAGAGGCCCACAAAGTTCTTTCTACAGGAAACGGGGAGCGGCTGGCTAAGGCTTAGCCCCGGATGTCGTCATAGAGAACGGTGGAGATGTAACGCTCGCCGAAGTCGCAGACCACAGCCACGATCAATTTGCCGGCGTTCTCCGGGCGCTTGGCCAGTTCCAGCGCGCCCCAGACGATGGCGCCGGAGGAAATGCCGCCCAGGATTCCTTCCTTGACGCCGAGGTCCCGGGCCACGGCCACGGAGTCCTCGAGGGTTGCGTCGAGGACCTCGTCGTAGACGTTGGTGTCCAGCAGCTCCGGAATGAAGTTGGCGCCCAGGCCCTGGATCTTGTGCGGGCCGGGGGTGCCGCCGTTGAGGATGGGGGAGTCCTTGGGCTCCACGGCCACGATCTGGACGCCCGGCTTGCGCTCCTTCAGGACCTGGCCGACTCCCGTGATGGTGCCGCCGGTGCCGATGCCGGAGACGAAGATGTCCACCTTGCCGTCGGTGTCCTCCCAGATTTCCTCGGCCGTGGTCTTGCGGTGGATCTCCGGGTTGGCCTCGTTGGCGAACTGCTGGGCCCAGATGGAGTTTTCGGTGTTGGCCACGATTTCCTGGGCCTTCTCGACGGCGCCGCGCATGCCCTCGGAACCCGGGGTCAGGACGATCTCCGCACCAAAGGCGCGCAGCATGACGCGGCGCTCCGTGGACATGGTTTCGGGCATGGTCAGGATGACCTTGTAGCCGCGTGCCGCGCCCACCATGGCCAGCGCGATGCCGGTGTTGCCGGAGGTTCCCTCGACGATGGTGCCGCCGGGCTTAAGCGCGCCGGACTTCTCGGCCGCGTCAATGATGGCGACGCCGATGCGGTCCTTAACGCTGTTGGCCGGGTTGTAGAACTCGAGCTTGACGGCGACGGTGGCGCCGAGGCCTTCGCTCAGCCGGTTGAGCCTGACCAGGGGGGTGCCGCCTACAAGCTGTGTTACATCGTCGTAGATCCGTGCCATGTACTTACGCCTATCTCTCAAGAGGGAATACTTTGGTCAGCCTAACGAGGGCGTAAGCGCCGCCGCTAAGCATTAAGCCATGCAGAGTAATATTTCCGTGCCTTGGCCAGCTTGGGGTTGATGATGACCTGGCAGTAGCCCTGCTCGGGGAATTTCGCGTAATAGTCCTGGTGAATCTCCTCGGCCCGGTAGAACTCCGGGAGACGACTTACCTCGGTCACTATCGGACGTGACCACAGGGCCTGGTTCCGTTCTATCGCTTCCTCGAAGAGGATCTTTTCCTCCGTCGTCTCATAGAACATGGACGAGCGGTACTGCGTTCCGACGTCGTATCCCTGGCGGTTCAGCGTGGTGGGGTCGTGCAGCGCGAAGAACATGTCCAGGATGACCTCCGGCGGGATGATGTCCCCGTCGAAGGTGACCGCCACGACCTCCGCGTGGCCCGTCGTGCCTGAGCAGACCGAATAGTAGTGAGGGTGGCGTTCGTGTCCGCCTGTGTAGCCGGAGACCACCGACTCGACACCTATTGTTTTCTGATAGACGGCGTCCAGGCACCAGAAGCAGCCTCCGCCAAGCACAAAAGTTCTCATGTCCTCTTCAATGGTTGAGGTGCGCCGATGATTCCCTGCCACACTACGGGTCCGAGCCCGGACGGGCCAGCGGCGCCTATAGAGTAAAAATATGAGTATGGAACCTGTGAACAGTGGCGTTGCAGCAGAGCCGGCAGAATCTCCGGATGTGGCGGACGCCGTGGCGTCGCCGGAAGCGCCCACGCTCGGACAGCTCATGCTGGCCGTCGAAGAGCTCTGGCCTGAGTCGCTCGCCGAGGAGTGGGACGAGGTGGGCCTTGTTGCCGGGCATCCGTCGGCTGAAATCACGCGGGTCATGTTCGCTGTGGATCCCACGCTGGAGGTCATTGACGAGGCGATCGAATGGGGTGCCGAGCTGCTGATCACCCACCACCCGCTGCTGCTCAAGGGCGTGACGTCGGTCGCGGCCAACACCCCCAAAGGCAAGGCGGTCCACCGCCTCATTGAGTCGGGAACGGCGCTCCTGACCGTCCACACGAACGGAGACTCCGCCGTCGGGGGAGTCTCGGACGTCCTGGCCGACGCCCTTGGGCTGCAGGATGTTGCTCCGCTGACTCGCGCAGCGAACGGCCTTCCCGAGGAAGGCATCGGCAGGGTGGGCGACCTTGCCGAGGCCATGACCTTGGGCGACTTCGCGGCGAGGGTGTATGGCATTCTTCCCTCCGTCGCCGGCGGCGTCAGGGTTTCCGGCGACAAGGACGGCCTGGTCCGCCGGATCGCGGTCTGCGGCGGCGCCGGAGATTCCCTGTTTGACGAGGTGCGGGCCAGCGGCGCCGATCTGTATGTCACTGCCGACCTGCGGCACCACGCCGCCTCCGAGGCCCGCGAGGCCGCTGTGAACGACCGTCCGTATCTTATCGACGTGTCCCATTTCGCCAGCGAATGGCTGTGGCTTCCGGCTGCTGCCGATGCCCTCGGCAACGTCCTCGCGGACCAGGGCCTGGACGTCGACATCCGTGTCAGCTCCACCAACAGCGATCCGTGGGACTTCATTCTGACTCCCGGCGGGGACTAGAGTCTATAAAGCCCCTGCAGGGGTGCCCGGCGCAGGCCGGATGGGAACAAGCGGAGGTAATCGTGGCCAAGGCAGCACCGGCGGAACAGTTGAAGTTGCTCGAACTCCAGGGGCTGGACGCCAAACTCAAGTCCCTCGCCAACCGCCGCCGCAGCCTGGAAACAGATCCCCGCATCGAAGACCTCCAGGCGGCGCTCAGCATTGCCAACGGCGAGCTGGGCGCAGCAAAGATGGCGGTCCATGACGCACAGGCGGAATTAAAGCGCGCCGAAGCCGACGTGGAACAGGTGGCTGGCCGGATTGAACGCGACGAGGCGCGGCTGAACAGCGGCACCGGCCTGTCCAAGGACCTGGTGGCCCTGCAGAAGGACATCGCCTCCCTCAACAAGCGCCGGTCAGACCTCGAAGACGTTGAACTCGAAGTCATGGAGCGGCTCGACGCGCTGCGCGAGCGGCAGGCAGCCCAGCAGAAAATCGTCGATGACGTCCAGGGTTCCTTCGGCGCGATCCGGGCGGAACTGGACGGACAGCTGGCAGAGATCGCTGCGGAGGAAACGGTGGTGCGCGGCCGCAGGGCAGTGTTCGCCGCGGGGCTGGACGCCGGAATGCTGGCCGTCTACGAGAAGACCCTGGCCCGCCGCGGCGTGGGTGCTGCACGGCTCTTCCACGGCACGTCCGAAGGCTCCGGCATGCAGCTGAGCCCCGGCGACCTTGCCGAGATCAAGGCCGCAGCCGAGGACGACATCGTCTTCTGCCCGGACTCCGGCTGCATCCTGGTGCGCTCCGCCGAATGGGTCTGAGCCCCTCGGGCGGACGGCAGCGCTTACTAGCCGGACAGGATGATGTTCAGGGCGTGGGCCTTCCGCGCCGTCCCCGGAACGAGTTCGGCATTCCACTTCTCGCCGGCGGCCTTGTGCAGCTGCGCCGGCGTCTCCGGGGCCTTTCCGCGGCGGGTCAGCAGGTGCCGCGCCAGCTCCCCGCGGGTGTGCTTGGCGAAGTGGCTGACCACCTTGCGGACGCCGTTCACCTCCGTAAAAACGTTCACGGCGACGGTGTCCGCCGGAGGGGGAGTCCACGCCGCGGCGTAGGTGCTGGACCGGCAGTCAATGAGCAGCTCGCCGGCCGCGGCGGAGGCGAGGGCGTCCGTGAGCTGCGGCTTCCAGAACGAGGCAAGGCGGCCGACGTCGGGCAGGGCCGTTGACATCGACAGCCGATAGGCGGGCACGGAGTCCGCGAACCGGATGGCTCCCCACAGTGCCGAAATGACCAGCACCGCTTCATCTGCGCGGCGCCGCTGCGCGGCCGTCATCGACCTGTAGCCCAGTGCGTCGTACAGGACACCCGAATACACCTGGTGCGCCGGCGCCGCCGGTTCCGCGTGCAGCCGGGTGTTGCGTTCGACGTCGGACGCAAGCGACGCTCCGACGCCGAGCAGCGCCAGCGCGTCCTCGTGCGCGCTGACCGTTCCCAGTGCGTCGAGCACCTTGGCCCGGCAGGGGTTCAGTTCAGGGAAGCTCAGGGATGTCCAGTCCATGGCGTCGCCGCGGACGGCCGGGGTCTTGCCTTCGGACGGGGGAAGCAGGATTAGCACCGTACGATCTTACCGGTGCCCGCCGGCGCCGTTTCCCGGCGGCTGACCGTCAGCCAAGGTACTTGCCGAGGAAGGACAGCACGTCCGGCAGGATGGCCCGCCAGTACTGCGCATCGTGTCCACCCGGCCGGAAGCCGCCCTCGACCACGCCGGGGAGGGCGCTGGCGTAGTGCTTGACGGTGGCGAACAAATCGTCCTCGGTTCCGCAGTCAATCCGCTTGGGCACCGCTGCCAGTCTGGGCCGGAACGAAAACACGTCGTGGGCCGCAAAATCCGCCGGGCCGTCGAAGGCCCCTTCGATGTGTTCGCCGTAGCGCTCCCAGACTGCCGGACTCATGGCCGCCACGGCACGGATGCCGGGCAGGCGGCCCTGCGAAGCCAGGAGCACGGCACCGAAACCTCCCATGGACAGGCCGAAAAGGCCGATCCGGCCAAGATCGTAGCCCTGCGAGCCGAGGAAGGGCACAAACTCATCCACGAGCATTGACTGTGTGTCGCTGCCGTCGGCCCGCCGGTGCCACCAGGTGTCGCCGCCGTCCACCGACGCAATCGCGAAGGGCGTCGCGCCGATGAAGAGGTGGCGCTTCAGGACTTCGTGCGCCTGGAGCACATCGAAGATCCCTTGGTTGTTGCCGCCGAGGCCGTGGAGGAAAAGCGCCAGCGGAAAGTCTGTCCCGTTCCGCCCCGGGATCACCGGCGTGGCGATCGACCAGTGGGTTGTCGCCGCCGGCCGGAACCGTGACACGAAGGAACCGCCGCCCATGGCCACCGAGGGATAGCTGGGCGCGCACTGAGTGACCCCGTACGCGCCCAGGCCGAGTCCTGCGAGCTGAAGCAGGCGGCGCCGGGTCACTGCGGACGCGTCCATGCTCCGATCATAGGCTCGATGCGTGCCTGTGGCAGGGCCACTTGTGGCAAGGCATAGCCGCACTGACCGTAGAATGGACTGCGGATGGGTTGACCAGGCGGCCGCGCGTCACGCAAGTGGCTCGAGGAACGTCCGGGCTCCGCAGAGCAGGGTGGTGGGTAACGCCCACTCGGGGTAACCCGCAGGCCAGTGCCACAGAAAACAGACCGCCCGCCTCGCGCCGATTTTGAAAGCGGCACGATGCTGGTAAGGGTGAAACGGTGGTGTAAGAGACCACCAGCTTCCCGGGTGACCGGGAAGGCTAGGTAAACCCCACCCGGAGCAAGGCCAGACAGGGCACGTTCGAGGGCTGCTCGCCCGAGTGTCCGGGTAGGCCGCTGGAGGGCGCCGGCAACGGCGCTCGTAGATGGATGGCCGCTACTCCCGCCCCGGCAACGGCGCGGGAACACAGAACCCGGCGTATCGGTCAACCCATCCACATATTTTGCCGGACTCCGGCCGCAGCCCGGGCGCGAAGCCCGGTGTGAGTGATTTCACGCGATCCCCGGTCACGGGGGGCACGCGTCCAGCCCTAGAATAGACCTTGAACGTAGAAGTTCTTCCGCCGGGTCTGCGTTCGCAGCCGGCGGTTTTTCTTTGCAGCGTCAATGGCATCCGGGGCGGACCGAAACCCTGCCGGTGCCAGCGCCCCTGGATAACTTTCGGGTGGCCGACTTCCGGTTACGAGGACGTAGCCGGTTGAACCAAGGAAGGTAGTTCTGTGAGCCAGACGTCAGATTCTTGTCTTGATACGTGGTTGGGCCGCGAGGCACTCGCCGAGGCCATGATCCCGGTGATCGGCCGGCTGTACCGGGAAAACAACGTGGTGACCTCGATCCACGGCCGCAGCCTGATCAACAAGTCCACCATGAACATCCTCAAGGCACACCGCTTTGCCCGCCGGATGAGCAAGGACGAGCTCCTCCTGGAGGAAACGGCACCCCTGCTGGACACCCTTGCAAAGCTGGAGCTGGGTGCCGCTGCGATCGACATCGCGCGCCTGAACCAGAAGTTCAAGTCCGACGGCGGCAGTGCCACCTTGGAGGAATTCCTCCGCGCCGAGCTGGCTGAGATCGTTGGCAAGCGGGGCGCTGATGACCGCACCAGCACCGACGTCGTGCTGTACGGTTTTGGCCGGATCGGCCGCCTGGTCGCCCGCCTCCTCATCGAAAAAGCCGGCGGCGGGCACGGCCTGCGCCTGCGCGCCATCGTCGTGCGGCGGGGTTCCGCCAACGATCTGTCCAAGCGTGCGAGCCTGCTGCGCCGCGACTCGGTGCACGGATCCTTCGAAGGCACCATCAAGGTGGACGAGGAAGCGAACACCATCACGGCCAACGGTGTCCAGGTCCAGGTCATCTACTCGGACAACCCCGCCACCATCGACTACACCGCCTACGGCATCAAGGACGCCCTGGTGGTGGACAACACGGGCCGCTGGCGCGATGCCGAGGGCCTGTCCCAGCACCTGCTGAGCAAGGGCGTGGGGCGCGTGCTGCTGACAGCTCCGGGCAAGGGCGAGCTGAAGAACATCGTCCACGGCATCAACCACGGCACCATCCTGGATTCGGACAAGATCGTCACCGCGGCATCCTGCACCACCAACGCCATCACGCCGGTCCTGAAGGCGATCAACGACAAGTACGGCGTGATCCACGGCCACGTGGAGACCGTGCACTCCTTCACGAACGACCAGAACCTGATCGACAACTTTCACAAGGGCGACCGCCGCGGCCGCTCCGCCGCGCTGAACATGGTCATCACCGAGACCGGGGCAGCCAAGGCCGTGGCCAAGGCACTGCCGGAGCTGCAGGGCAAGCTCACCGGCAGCTCCATCCGCGTCCCCACCCCGGACGTCTCCCTCGCCATCCTGAACCTGACCCTGGAAAGCGGCACCACCAAGGACGAGGTCAACGACTACCTGCGCGAAATGTCGCTGCACTCGGTCCTGCGCAAGCAGATCGACTACATCGACTCCCCGGAGGTCGTCTCCACGGACTTCGTCGGCTCCCGCCGCACCGGCATCGTGGACGGCCTGGCCACTGTCTCCACCGACAAGAACCTGGTTCTCTACGTCTGGTACGACAACGAGTTCGGCTACAGCTGCCAGGTGGTCCGGGTCATGGAGGAAATGGCCGGCGTGAATCCGCCGACGTTCCCGGCCAAGGACTCCGTCAAGGACGCAGCCCCGGTGCTGGCCGCAGCGGGATCGCTCTAGCCACGGCAGTCTCCTGAGCCCGCGGCTAGCAGCCGCGGACACCGGTTCCCCAAGTTCCCGGCTGATTCTCTGGAATCAGCCGGGAAAGGGGACCAAACTGTTCTCATGGAACACGACTCGACTCTCCAGCACGAGACAACACTGGAACACGCCCTGGACGTGGCGCGGGCCAACCAGAAAGAGGCGCAGCGCCTCGTGGACGAGGCCAAGGCCGCGCATGCCGCCGGCGAGGTGGGCCAGGAGCGGGTTGCGCAGTTGGAACGCCTGCTTGACCTGGCGAACGTGGACCTCCGACGGGTCATGCGGGAGCAGTAGGTGCCTGGACCGTTCCGCCCCAAGGCACCGGTCCTCAACACTGTGGATAACCGCCTGGAGGCCGCGGGCCTGCCCTAGGCTCGTCGTGTGCGCACAAGCTACGCCCCGAAGAGCACTACGCGATGAGCGTCAGCTGGACCGCCTACAGGCGTGCCCGCCGGAGATCCCGTCAGGCCTGGGCTGTCCTTGCCACTCTCACGGTCGTCGTCGCGGCGGGCATCGCGTGGTTCTTCACGGCCGGGCAGTTCCTGGCCTCTGAACCTGCCGTATCCGGCCCCAGCGAGGCTCCGGTCTTCGACGCCACCTGGATGAACCCCATGGTGCCGCCCCGGCCGGTGCCCGACGGCGCCGCGTTGGCGGCCCTCGAATCTTTGCCCGTCAGGGGGCGGGCACCCAAGAACGACTACGACCGGTCCGCTTTCGGCCAGGCCTGGCTCGACGCTGACCGCAACGGCTGCGACACGCGCAACGATATCCTCCGCCGCGACCTCGCCGACGTCGTCTTCTCCAAGGGCTCCAAGTGCAAAGTGGCGTCAGGGATGTTCCATGATCCCTACATTGGTGCGCGGCTCACCTTTAGGCGCGGCGCCGACTCCAGCAAGGCAGTCCAGATTGACCACGTGGTGGCACTGGGGGATGCCTGGCAGAAGGGAGCCGCGCAGCTCACCCCGAAGCAGCGCCAGAACCTTGCCAACGATCCGCTGAACCTCATCGCGGCCGACGGGCCGGCGAACCAGGAGAAGAGCGCTTCGGACGCGGCCAGCTGGCTTCCCAAAAACAAAGCGGTGCGCTGCCATTACGTCGCGCGGCAGATCTCGGTGAAGGCCGCCTACGGCCTGTGGGTGACCCAGGCCGAAAGGGACGCCATGGGCCGCGTCTTGGGCTCGTGTCCCGGGCAGCAGACCATCATGGCGCGCCCGGCTGGCTGAGTGACCGGCGTCAGTGCCCGAACGGGTCCGGATCCACGCCGGGCATCCACGTCAGTCCGGGAACGCCCCAGCCGCTTTTCTTGGCCTGCTTCATGGCTTTGCGCGCATAGCGGTCGATGAGGCGGTTGACGTAGAGCTTTCCGTCGAGGTGGTCGTATTCGTGCTGGATCACCCGGGCAAACCAGCCCGTGGCTTCGAACTCAACCGGCTGCCCGAAGCCGTCGAAACCCTTGACGCGCGCCCATTCCGCACGCTTGAGGGGATACTGGCAGCCCGGGAAGGAGAGGCAGCCCTCCACTTCCTCGTCCGGATCGGGCAGGGCACCTGACACCTTGGACAGGGTGAGCACGGGGTTGACCAGGACGCCGCTGGGCGGGGCGCCGTCCTCGTTGTCGTACTTGTAGACGAAGATCCGCTTGCCCACACCGATCTGGGGAGCGGCCAGGCCGGCGCCGTTCGCGAGGTCGTTCGTTTCGAACATGTCGGCAATCAGCTCGCGGAGCTCGTCATCGAAAACCTCGACTTCGGCGGCCCGGCGGTGCAGCACAGGCTCACCCCAGATGGTGATCGGCAGAACGGTCATGTCGGATGGTTCCTTTGGTGCTTCGGGTGCAAGTGCCGGCGACGGCGAAACGACAAAGGCTGCACCGGATAACCGGTGCAGCCTTTGTGGTTGGACCGCATTCTCATGCCATCCTTCGTGAGGGTGAGCGACGGGGGTTGAACCCGCGACCTCCTGGACCACAACCAGGCGCTCTGCCAACTGAGCTACGCCCACCATGTGCCTCTGCGGCCTTCCGGATTCACCGGCTGGCTCGAAAGGCAACGTCAAATAGTTTACCTGCTGTTCGGGGATGCTTTTGCCACTTTTGGCGTTTTCGGCAAAATTTCCCTCAAACGTGGCGCAGATTACTCTGAGGGCTCCCGCTGCGCCGGTCCCGCCTCGGCCTGTGCGGGCAGGATCCCCCCGGCCAGCCCCTGCCGCCCCGAGTGGTCCTGGATCAACTGATCGACGGCTGAAGGCTCGGCGGAAATTCGCTTCGAGATCTGCAGGGCAGTGGCGCTGTCCGGGCCTGGTGCGGGCACGAAGACCGCCTCCCGGTAGTAGCGGAGTTCGTCGATGGAATCCTTGATGTCTCCGAGCGCGCGGTGCCCGCCCAGCTTGGCGGGGGCCTGGAAATATGCCCGGGCGTACCAGCGCCGGGCCAGTTCCTTGATGGTGCTCACGTCGATGACCCGGTAGTGAAGGTGCTCCACCACGGAGGCCATGTCGCGGGCGAGGAAGACCCGGTCGGTTCCCACCGAGTTGCCGGCGAGCGGCGCCTTGCGCGGCTCGGGAACCCACTTGCGGATGTAGTCCATGACGGCTTCTTCGGCCTCGGCCAGTGTTTTCCCTGCCGGGAGTTCCTTCAGGAGCCCGGACCGCGTGTGCATGTCGCGGACAAAGTCATTCATCTGGGCGAGGGCAGACTCGTCGGGCTTGATGACCACGTCCACACCGTCCCCGAGGATGTTGAGTTCGGAATCGGTCACCAGCGCGGCGACTTCGATCAGGGCGTCGTTGACGGTGTCGAGACCGGTCATTTCGCAGTCGATCCAGACGATGCGTTCGTTAGATATAGGCACCCGATCAGCCTACCGTTTCGTGGTCGCGGAGCCGTCCGATGCTAAGATTTCGGGTACGTGGCGCCGCTGTGACCAGCCGCCGCGATCCTTTTCTGGCCGGGTACACCCGGCAGGAGATACTGGAGCACGCCCACAAGAGATTGGACAGTCCTGACATGACGTCGCCTGTGCCCGAGACGGAGGAAGAGGCTACCGGCACTTCCACGGACTTGGCCCTGGCGGAGGTGGACAACGCCTGGTCGCCCATCCTTTCCGGTTTCGTCGGTTCGCTTTTCCTGGTCATCGGTTCGCTCGGCGTGGGCTGGCTTGCCCCGGCGTCGGAGCTGCGCCGGATGCCGCTGTTCATCTGGATGCGCACGGAGGCCTTCGGTGTTGCCCTTTCCATCGTCCTGATCGCGATCGGCGGCATGCTGCTGGTGCGGGCATGGCTCAGGCTTGGGCAGCGGGTCCGCGTCTGGGGTCCGGCGGCACGAAAAGCCACGCTCGGGGCCGTCGCCGCATGGGGGCTGCCCATGATGTTCACCGTTCCCCTGTTCAGCCGCGACGTCTATGCCTACATCGGGCAGGGCAGGCTCATGGTTGAGGGGTTCAACCCCTACGAGAACGGCATTTCGGCGCTCTCGAATTACTTCCAGCTCGGCGCGGACAAGATGTGGACTGAGGCCCCTGTTCCGTACGGGCAGCTGTTTCTTTGGATCGAGCAGTTCGTGGTCTGGTCCACCAATGTCCACCCCGAAGCGAGCATCATGCTCTTCCGCCTCGCCGCGCTGCTGGGCGTGGCGCTGTGCATCATCTACGTTCCCAAGCTTGCCGAACTGCACGGGGTCAATCCGCACCGGGCCTTGTGGCTCACTGCCGCGAACCCCCTGTTCCTGACTAACTTCATCGCCAGCGTCCACAATGACGCCCTCATGATCGGGCTCGCCCTTGCCGGCCTGTACTACAGCGCCACGCGCCGCGTGATCCTGGGAATAGCGCTCGTCACGCTGTCCATCTCCGTCAAGCCCATCACGGTGGTGTTCCTTCCCTTCATCGGGCTGCTCTGGGCGGGCAAGGACGCCGGCTGGCTGCGGAAGTTTGCGTTCTGGGGCCTGACGGCGGGAATCAGCCTCGCCCTGCTGTACGCCATGAGCCTCGTGAACGGCTTCGGTTTCGGGTGGATCAACGGTCTTTCGGCTCCGGGCAGCGTCTGGATCTGGTACGCCCCTGTGGGGCTGCTCGGACTCGTGGTTGCGTCTATCGCCAACGCCTTCAGCCTGGACGGGTGGGGCCTGGCCAAATGGGTTTACGACGCTGGCAAGGTGCTCGCCGTCGGCATCGTCGCCTGGCAGATTTTCAAGGGAGACCACGACCGCATCATGCGCCGGCTCACGCTCGCCTTTGCCGCCGTCGTCGTACTCGCCCCCATGATCCAGTCCTGGTACGTGGTCTGGCTGATCCCGCTGTTTGCCGTCACCGGCATCCGGGATGACTGGCAGGTCAAGGCCCTCTACTTCATCGTGTCCTTCTTCATGGTTTATGCCATCTCGGACCAGTTGGAGGTCTTCCCCTATCTGCAGTCCGAGGACCTCGGGCTCGCACTCGCGCTGGCGAGGAACGCGGCCGCCATCATCGCCCTGCTGTTCGCCCTGTATCTGATCTTCATGGATCCCCGGACGAAGCTCCTGTTCAGCAAGTCGGACCAGCCGGTCACCACCCGGCCCGTTATCTGACGGACAGGTTTTTCAGAGCCTCCCTGCGGGAGAGTGGGCTCAGGGACTCCCCGTGGCGTTCCACAAAGCCGACGACCCAGCCGGGGTCCGTCTTGGCGTATTCGCGGAGGGCCCAGCCAATCGCCTTCCTGATGAAAAACTCCCGGTCGGCCATGTTGGGCTCAATGACCCCGGCGAGCAATGCGGTGTCGGTGTGCTCCTTCGCCGCGAGTTGGGCCGTGATGGAAGCCCGCCGGAACCAAAAGTCCTCATCCGCCGCCCAGCCCAGCAACACGGGCGTGACCTCCTGCCGGTGCGCCTGCAGCAAACCGCAGAGCCGGTGGGCCACCCCGTCCACAAAGTCCCAGGACGCCCCGGTGCGGATGATCTCCGCATAGACGGGCAACATCGCCAGGTCACCGGCCACCAGCCGCAGACCGGTGAGGTCGATCGCCGCATAGCGTTCCTCGCGGTAGGCCGCCCCGCGCCACAGCGTGAGTACAGTTGCCCGCAGGTCATCGGCGGACGCAAACGGATAGGCGGCAGAGGCAGCCTTCACGGCGCTCCGCACCTCCGGCACCCGCACGCCCAGGGACGGCATGGCGGACTTCATGTACGCCTGCGCGCCCGCACCGCGGACTGGATCGGCACCGGAACGCAGCGCGGAGCGGATAGCGGCCAGGACATTCTCGTTCACCATGCAGCCAACATAGCCGCTCCCGTAAACGGCGACCTTCTTTGGAAGGGCGTCCAAAGCCAGGAGCAGCACGGTCAATGCCGCCCCGTGGTCCCGGAACGCGCCGGGTCCTAGAGTAGGCAGATGAACATGATCAAGAGCCCCGCTGAGATAGCCCTCATGCGCGAAGCCGGGCGGGTGGTGGCCAATGCCCTGGCCGCCGTCCGCGAGGCTGCCGCCGTCGGCGTGTCCCTCAAGGAACTCGACGACGTGGCGGCCGCCTCCATTGCCGATGCCGGCGCCACGCCGGCTTTTCTTAACTACCGGCCGCGCTGGGCCTCGGTTCCGTTCCCCGGGGTCATCTGCACGAGCGTCAACGACGCCGTCGTCCACGGAATCCCCAACGGCTACCGGCTGCAGGACGGGGACCTGCTCAGCGTGGACTGCGGCGCGTTCCTGGACGGCTGGTGCGGCGATGCCGCAGTCAGCTTCGTCGTGGGGACCGCCGATCCCGTTGACCAGGAACTCATCGCGGCAACGGATGCAGCCCTGGCCCGGGGGATCGAGGCAGCACGCATCGGCAACAAGATGGGTGACCTCGCCTATGCCATCGGCGGTGCCGCGCAGCGGGCGGGCTACGGGCTGCTGGCCGACCACGGCGGGCACGGCATCGGCCGGACCATGCACGCAGAACCGCCTGTCCCCAACAGCGGGCGTCCCGGCAGGGGACTCAAGCTGACGGAGGGGCTCGTGATCGCCATCGAGCCGATGCTCATTCTTGGCGGCGACGGCGACTATTACCATGACGACGACGAGTGGACCCTGCGGTCCGCGAACGGCCGCCGGGCCGCCCACAGCGAGCATACTGTGGCAATTACCGCCGAGGGCCCTGTGATCCTCACTCTGCCGTGACGCCGAAATTCTGAGGCGACGGCGGCGCCTCTACGCAGGAGCCCCCGCGACGGCCTGGGTGCTGCGGCGAAGCATCACCTGGCCCGTTACCGAAACTGTCGTGCCGCCGTCGTCGCCCGTACCCCCGACGCCGGCCGGAACGGCCAGCCGGCCCATTTCCTCCAAGGGGAGCCGCACCGTGGACAGGGCGGGGCGGAAGTCGCGCAGTGTTTCGATGTCATCGAACCCGGCGACGGCGGCATCCCGCGGGATCCGCAGGCCCTCGGAGCGCAGCGCCGCGGCGGCGCCTATTGCCATGACGTCATTGACGGCAAAAATGCAGGGCCGGGAAGCGCCGGACGGTGTGGCCTGTGCCGCCTTAATGCGGCCGGCGAGCACGGTTCCTGCCTCGTATCCGCCAGCGCGGTCGAATCCGGTGCGCAGGACCTCGGCCGGTGCCAGCCCCGCGCCTTCCAGGCCGCGCTGGAAGCCCCGGATGCGGTCATCGGACGTGAGGAGACCCTCCGGGCCGCCGATCACCACAAAGCTGCCGGAGTGGTGCCCGGCGAGTTCGCGTGCCAGTTCCGCGGACAGATCTTCATTGGGAACAGCAACGACGTGGTATCCCTCCGGGGCCTCGGCGCCGACGACCGGATGCCCCACGACGCCCACTCTCCCGCCGTTGCGGCAATACCGGTCAAGCTCCGCGGCGAGGCCGGCATTGCCGTCCCGGTCCTGC